>NZ_JAMYMV010000008.1:0-179716 GCF_040318715.1 Mesorhizobium sp. M1050
TGTAAAAGCGCCCGCAGCTGCAGCCCGCCAAGGATCTGGGCGCCAAGCTGGCCGCCACCAAGCACACCTATGCCCAGCCTGGCGCCGCGGCGAAGGCTGCCGCGGCGACTGTCGATGCCGACAAGGCGACGATCGACGCCGACAACGTCCAGCTTGGCTTTGCCACGATCACGGCGCCGATTGCCGGCAGGCTGGGTGCGGTCAACGTCACCGTCGGCGACCTCGTCACCACCAGCAATGGCAACAGCAGCACGGCCACTCCGCTGGTGACCATCACCCAGATGGACCCGCTGCAGGTCAACTTCAATCTTCCTGAGAGCAACCTGGCGCTGCTGCACAAGGCACTCGCAAATCCGCAGCAAGGGGCAGTGACGCTGACCAAGGACGGCGACCCGACGCCGATCGGCAAGGGCACGCTCGATTTCGTTGATTCAAGCGTCGACACGGCGTCGGGCACGATCGCCACACGGGCAAGCATTCCGAATGCCGATCTTTCGCTATGGCCGGGGCAGTATGTGAATGTCGTGCTCGACGCCGGCATCATGCCGCGGATGACCTCCGTTCCCACGGTAGCGGTCCAGCCTAGCCAGAAGGGGCCGTTCGTCTATGTCGTCAAGCCGGACAACACCGTCGAATTGCGCCCGGTGCAGGTGGCGCTGACCGAGGGCGAGAACAGCGCCATCAGCCAAGGGCTGAAAAGCGGTGAGAAAGTTGTCACCGAAGGCCAGACAAAGCTGAAGGACGGCGCCGCTGTGCATGAGGGCAACGCTGCGGCGGGTGCTGCCGCGCCCAAGGTGGCCGAGGCGGCCAAGGCCGGCGAGGCAGCCCGATGATCTCCGAATTTTGCATACGCCGGCCTGTCGCCACCCTTCTGATGTCGTTCGCCCTCGTGCTGGGCGGTCTGTTCGCTTACAAATTCCTGCCGGTGGCAGCACTTCCGAGTGCCGAATTCCCGGTGGTCAACGTCTCGGCTTCGCTGCCCGGCGCCTCTCCGGAAACCATGGCCACATCGGTGGCGACGCCCCTGATCAAGCAGTTCGCCACCATAGCCGGCATCGATTCGATCTCGACCAGCAACTCGCTTGGCTCGACCTCGATCGCCATCCAGTTCGTGCTCAACCGGGACATCGACGCCGCCGCCGCGGACGTGCAGGCGGCGATCGCGCGCACGCAAAGATCCCTGCCGCCGCAGATGACGTCGCCGCCGAGCTATCGCAAAGTCAATCCGGCCGACGCGCCCATTCTTTTAATGTCGCTGGTCAGCGACACGGTTCCATTGACCGATCTCGATGCTTTCGCGGAAAACGTCATCTCGCCGTCGCTGTCGACTATCGACGGGGTGGCTCAAGTTTCGATCTTCGGCCAGCAGAAATACGCCGTGCGCATCCAGATCGACCCGACCGCGCTTGCCGCGCGCGGCATCTCGATCGATCAGCTGCAGGCGGCGATCGCGTCCGCCAACAGCAACACGCCGCTCGGCGTGCTCCAGAACGACAAGCAGCAGCTCTCGATCACCGCCAACACGCAGCTCAATGACGCGGCCGGTTTCTCCAACATCATCATCGCCACCAAAAACGGTCACCCGGTGCGGCTGGGCGAGGTGACCCGCGTCGTCGATTCGGTGCAGACGACCACGACCGCAAGTTGGTACGATGGCACCCGCGCGATCATCATGGCGGTGCAGCGCCAGCCCGACGCCAATACGGTCGACGTCGTCGACAAGGTCAAGGCGATGCTGCCGTCCTTCCAGGACCAGATGCCGGGCGCTGCCTCGATCAAGCTGCTCAACGATCGCTCGACCTCGATCCGCCAGGCCGTCGACGACGTGCAGTTCACGCTGCTGTTGACCATAGCGCTGGTGGTGATGGTTATCTTCGTGTTCCTGCGCCGGGTGACGGCAACCATCATCCCGGCCGTGGCGGTGCCGATTTCGCTGATTGCCACGCTTGGCGCGATGTTCCTGTTCGGCTTTTCCATCGACAACATATCGCTGATGGGCCTGACGCTCGCGGTCGGCCTCGTCGTCGACGACGCTATCGTGATGCTGGAAAACATCTTCCGCCACATGGAGGAGGATGGGTTGTCGGCCTTCGATGCGTCGCTGAAGGGCGCGCGCGAAATTGGCTTCACCATCATCTCGATCTCGATCTCGCTGGTGGCCGTGTTCATCCCGGTGCTGCTGATGGGCGGCGTCATCGGCCGCATCTTCAACGAGTTCGCCGTCGTGGTGACGGTCGCCATCCTGGCGTCGATGTTCGTATCGCTGACGCTGACGCCGATGCTGTGCTCGCGCTTGCTGTCGGTCAGCAAGGCCGATCGCGACAAGCATGGCCCTGGCCATAAACGGGACCTCATTACACGCGGCTACGACCGGATCTTGAGTTTCTGCCTGAGGCACACCTTCCTGGTGTTCCTCGTCTTCATGGGAACCGCGGCAGCCTCGGTGTGGCTGATCGAGGCCTCGCCGAAGGGCTTCTTCCCGCAGGAGGATATCGGCCAGATATCGGTGACCACCATCGCGCGCCAGGACATCTCGTTCGACGCCATGTCCAAGCTGCAAGGGCAGGTCGCCAGCGTCTTCTCGCATTCGCCCTATGTCGACCATGTGGCGTGGTCGGCGGGCAGCGGCAACAATGCGCTCAACCAGGGGCAACTCTTCGTCCAGCTCAAGGGCAAGGACCAGCGTCCCGATATCGACAAGGTGCTTTCGGATCTGCGCAAGCAACTGGCCGGCGTGGCGGGTATCGAGACCTACATGCAGCCGGTGCAGAACCTGAGGCTGGGCGCACGGTCGTCGGCCAGCGCCTACCAGCTCGTGGTGCAAGGGCTCGATACCGGGCTAACCGACACCTGGGCGCAGAAACTGAATGACGCGATGGCGGCCGACCATACGAACTTCACCGACGTCACCAGCGACCTGCAGAACAATGCACTGCAGGCGACGCTGGTAGTGGATCGCGATAAGGCCGCGCAGCTCGGCATCGATACTGCCACGCTGCGCTCCGCCCTTTATGGCGGCTTCGGCACCGATCAGGTTTCAACGATCTTCGGTTCGGCCGACAGCTACGAAGTCGTCACGGAGCTCGATCCCAAGATCGAATGGTCGCCGGAGCGGATGCTCGCCATCCAGATGAGGACTGCGAGCGGCAGTCTGGTTCCGCTTGGCGCCTTCGCCCGGGTCGATCGCACGGCAGGCGCCTTGACCGTCAACCAGCTCGGCCAGCTTCCGGCGGTGACGATCTCCTATAACCTGCCGCAGGGCGTGGCACTGGGTGACAGCGTAGCGCGCATCGACGCGCTCAAAGAGCAGATCGGCATGCCGACGGCGATCTCGACCACCTTTGCCGGCACGGCCAAGACCTTCCAGGACTCACTAGCCAACCAGGGTCTTCTGGTCGGCGGCGCGATCCTGACCATCTATATCGTGCTCGGCATCCTGTACGAGAGCTTCATCCACCCGCTCACGATTCTCACCGGCCTGCCGTCGGCTGTGTTGGGTGCCGTCGTTGCCTTGCGCTTCGCCGGCATGGATCTGTCTGTCATCGCGGTGATCGGCATCCTGATGCTGATCGGCATCGTCAAGAAGAACGGCATCATGATGGTCGACGTCGCGCTCGAGCTCCGACGTGATGGCATGTCCGCGAAGGAATCCATCCACAAAGCCTGCCTGATGCGGTTCAGGCCGATCATGATGACGACGCTGGCGGCATTGATGGGAACCTTCCCCATCGCCCTCGGCACCGGCGCCAGCGCCGAGCTGCGCCAGCCGCTAGGTGTTGCCGTTGTCGGTGGTTTGCTTGCCTCGCAGGCGCTGACCCTGTTCGTGACCCCGGTGATCTATGTCTACATGGAGAATTTCTCGGGCTGGCTGGTCGGGCTTTGGTCGAAGCGCAAGGGCGATCGGAGCGCGGTCGAAGATGTCGACCAGCCCTCGCCACTCGATGCCAAGCAGGAAATGCTGCCCGAACCGCGGCGGGCGGCCGCCGAATGATGTAGCAGGGCCAGCTCCATGTGCCGGTGGCCCAAGGCGTTGCGCTTGCGGTGGCATCACGGGAAACGTAATTTGTCGCCATGTCCCACGACCACGACCATGACCACGACAACGAACTCGATCCGTTTGCCGCCCGCGTGCGCGCGCTGGAAACCATCCTCACTCAAAAGGGGCTGATCGATCCGGCGGCGATCGACGTCATCGTCGACACCTATGAAACAAAAATCGGGCCGCGCAACGGCGCCAGGGTGCTGGCCAGGGCCTGGGCCGACGCGGACTTTGCCGACTGGCTGAAACGCGATGCGACGGCGGCGATCGGATCGCTCGGTTATGCCGGCCGTCAGGGCGAACATATGCAGGCTGTCTTCAACACCGAGGAGACGCATAACCTCGTCGTCTGCACGCTGTGCTCCTGCTATCCGTGGTCGGTGCTCGGCCTGCCGCCGGTCTGGTACAAGGCCCCGCCCTATCGGTCGCGCGCCGTCATCGATCCGCGCGGGGTGCTGGAGGAATTCGGGCTGACGCTGCCGGCGGACAAGAAGATCCGCGTCTGGGATTCGACCGCGGAACTGCGCTACCTCGTCGTGCCGATGCGGCCTGCCGGCACCGACGGCTGGAGCGAGGAACAGCTGGCGGAACTGGTGAGCCGCGACGCGATGATCGGCACCGGCTTGGCGAGACAGCCGGCGTGAACGGGCCGCAGGATCTCGGCGGACAGATGGGGTTCGGCCCGGTCGCGCCCGAAAAGGACGAGCCGTATTTTCATGCCGCCTGGGAAAGGCGGGCGCTCGGCGTGACGCTGACTGCCGGCGCCATGGGCGCGTGGAATATCGACGAGAGCCGGCATGCACGGGAATCGCTGCATCCGGCCGACTATTATGCGTCGAGCTACTACGAGATCTGGATCAAGGCGCTGGAGATACTGCTCAAGCGCCATGGCTTCGTCAGCGAGCGCGACCTGGCCGAGGGCCGGGCGGTCGATCCGGCGGCAACACCAAAAAGGGTGCTCAAGGCGGAAAACGTGACCGCAGTGCTGGCCAAGGGCGGTCCTTGCGACCGGCCGGTGGCGCAGCCGGCACGGTTCAAGGCCGGCGATGCCGTGCGGACCAAGAACTTCAACCCGACCGGCCACACGCGGCTGCCGCGCTACGCACGCGGCAAGAATGGAATGATCGAGGCGGTGCGCGATGGCTTTGTCTTTCCCGACAGCAACGCGCATGGGCACGGCGAAAACCCGCAATGGGTCTACACCGTGGTTTTCGACGGGTTGGAGATTTGGGGCGAGGGGGCCGACCCGACTCTGAGCGTGTCGATCGATGCCTGGGAGAGCTATCTTGAGCCGGCGTGACGGCCTTGTCGCAGATCTGCCACCGGGGATCGATGCCCCGGTGTTTGCCGAGCCATGGCAGGCCGAAGCCTTCGCCATGACGGTGGCGCTGCACGACAAGGGTGTGTTTTCGTGGAGCGAATGGGCGCAGGCGCTGTCGGCGCAAGTGAAGAACCCAGGCGCCGCGGCTGACGGCCATGACTATTACGAACATTGGCTGGCGGCGCTGGAGGGCCTGCTTGCCTCGAAAGGACTGGCCGCCAAGGCGGATGTAGACGCGATGGCTGAGTCCTGGGAACGCGCCGCACATGCCACCCCGCACGGCAAGCCGATCCTGCTTGAGAACGATCCCGGCCCGACCCGATAGGGTCGTGGCGGCCCGACCCGATAGGTCGGCAACCCGTCCCAAGGACGTCGAGCTAGATCGTGCGTTCTCTTTACGTTCTGATTTGCCCCTGATAGCCTGATCCTGTCGGTGGCACTGAGGCGCCCGACCCGTCGATGGTGGTGATGGCTGTCTTGTCTTTCCCTTGCGAATCCGGTCTCTCGCGCTGATGGAATTCTCTCCCCAACAGGACGAGGCGCTGCAAGCGGTTGCTCGCTGGCTGAAGACCGGAAAGCCGCAGCTGTTCCGGCTGTTCGGCTATGCTGGCACCGGCAAGACGACGCTGGCACGTTATTTCGCCGAACATGTCGACGGCCAGGTGCAGTTCGCCGCCTTCACCGGCAAGGCCGCGCAGGTTCTGCGCTCCAAGGGCGCGGTCAATGCGCGCACCATCCATTCGCTGATCTACAGGCCCAAGGGCGAGGAATCGGTGTCGGACGAGGTCACCGGCAAGACCTCCATGTCGCCGACCTTCTCGCTCAACCGGCAAAGCCCGATCTCGCGGGCGAAACTGGTCGTCATCGACGAATGTTCGATGGTCGACGAACAGCTTGGCCGCGACCTGATGAGTTTCGGCACGCCGATCCTGGTGCTCGGTGACCCCGGCCAGTTGCCGCCGATCTCGGGTGGCGGTTTCTTCACCGATCACGAGCCGGATTTCCTGCTCACCGAAATTCACCGGCAGGCGCGCGACAATCCGATCCTGCGGCTGGCGCTCGACGTGCGCGAGGGCCGCGAGTTCATGCGCGGCGACTACGGCACGGCGCAGGTGATCGGCAAGGAAGACGTTACCCAGGAGCTGGTGCTGAAGGCGGACCAGGTGCTGGTCGGCACCAACCGCACCCGGCGCCGCTACAATCAGCGGCTGCGCGAGCTCAAAGGCTTCAATGCCGAGTATCCGCAGGCCGGCGACAAGCTGGTCTGCCTGCGCAACGACCCGGCCAAGGGCTTGCTCAACGGCTCGCTGTGGAAGGTGATGACCTCGTCGCGCGAGACGGTGAAGCCAGGCATCAATCTGCTGGTTTCACCGGAAGAGGACGATCCGGATCGCGGCGTCGCCAAGATCAAGTTGCTCAAGGCGGCTTTCGAGGATCCCGACGCCGATATCCCCTGGCAGCAGAAGAAGCGATTCGACGATTTCGACTATGGCTACGCGCTGACCGTGCACAAGGCACAGGGCTCGCAGTGGAACGAGATCGTGCTGTTCGATGAAAGCTGGGCCTTCAAGGAAACCCGCCAGCGCTGGCTCTACACCGCCATCACGCGGGCGGCGGAGCGGCTGACGATCGTCAGGTAGAGGCGGCGGGACGCTGTCGGTCCCCGACAGGCCGCGCAGCAAGCCATTGCCAGGCCGCGGCTTCGTCCTCGATCTTGAAGTGCCTGAATTCGATGGGCGGCGAGGACGGCAGAAAGCGTTGTGCGTCCGCTATCCAATCCGGTTCGCCTATCGTCGCGCAACGTCCGACATGTTCCAATGCATGGATGGCGCCCTGCTTCAGGGTCTCGTCCGCGATATCGGCCCAGTCGACGCCCTCATGGTCGATGAGGCGCATCAGCACGTCGATGCGCTGGTGGAGGGCATAGGCAGCCTCCAGCAACCCGAAAAGGTTTTCGCCGTCGGCCGCGGAAACGTGCCCGACGACATCGATGGCTAAAAGGTCGTCACGAGTGGTCTCGACACGGCGAATAGCCGGCACGGCATCGAGAAAATTCATGGGTGCGTCCTTTCCCGGACTCATTCATCAGGCTCCTGGAACACCCGAAACCCCCAGTCTGTTCCCACCGAAGGCATTACTGTTCCCGCTAAACGCATTATAGGTGGCGCATCGAATGATTTCCGAGGCCATCGCCATGCCCGCAAAACTCTCCGTCAATCTCAATGCCATCGCCATGCTGCGCAACCGGCGCGACCTGCCGTGGCCCAGCGTCACCGGCCTCGGCCGCATTGCACTCCAGGCTGGGGCGCACGGACTGACGGTGCATCCGCGCCCCGACGAGAGGCACACAAGACACTCCGACCTGCCCGAGATCCGGTCGCTGATCGACGACGAGTTTCCGCGCGCCGAATTCAACATAGAGGGCTATCCAACCGAGGAGTTCCTGGCACTTGTGGAAAAGCATCAGCCCGAACAGGTGACGCTGGTGCCGGACGATCCCGCCCAGGCAACCTCCGACCACGGCTGGAACTTCGCGGCCCAGGCTGCGTTCCTTACTCCGGTCGTCAAACGCCTGAAAAAGGGAGGCTTTCGCGTGTCGCTGTTTGCCGATCCGGACCCCGATTGCGTGGCTGCCGCGCGCGATACCGGGACCGATCGTATCGAGCTCTACACGGGTCCGTATGGAAGCTGTCATTCGGATTCCGCCAAGGCGGCCAAGGAATTGGAAAGGTTGGGAAAAACCGCCGATGCAGCGCTTGCTGCCGGGCTTCAGGTCAATGCCGGGCATGATCTGGTGGTTAGCAATCTGCCTGCGCTTGCCAAGCGCATTCCGGCATTGGCCGAAGTGTCGATCGGACACGGGTTGACAGCCGACGCGTTGGAGTATGGCATGGCCGGCACGGTGGGGCGATTTCTCAAGGCCTGCGGGTGGTAGCGATGGCAGCTTCGCGCGACAGACATGGCAGCCATTACCCGACGGCACTTGATATTGCATCGCAGCAAGCGTAGAGCACCGCGCGCTTATCGGAGTGTCGTCCATGGCCCTTACCAATGCTGGTACTGAGGCAGAACCCGTCGAACAATCAAGCCATCCAGAGGTCGAACAGCACAGCACCAAGGTCCTGATGCTGGGCGCGCTCGGTATCGTCTATGGTGATATTGGCACCAGCCCGATCTACGCCTTTCGCGAAGCTTTGCACGCCTCGTCCGGCGGCGATGTCGCCGATCGTGGCGACATCCTTGGTGTGTTGTCGCTGATTATCTGGTCGCTCACGATTACGGTTACAGTAAAATATATCATGTTCGTGCTGCGCGCCGACAACCGTGGCGAGGGCGGCGTGCTGTCCCTGATGGCGCTGGCGCGCGGCAGCTTCCCGACGCGCTCGGCGATCATTCTCGCCATCGGCATCGTCGGGGCCTCTCTGTTTTTCGGCGATGCCGTCATCACGCCGGCCATCTCGGTCCTTTCGGCGGTCGAGGGCATGAATGTCGTCACGCCTGCCTTCCAGCCTTATGTGGTACCGCTGACGTTGGTTATCCTGGCCATATTGTTCGCGGTGCAGCGGTTCGGCACGGGTGGTGTTGGCTTGGTGTTCGGCCCGGTAACCGCCGTGTGGTTCCTCGCCATTGGCCTTTCCGGCCTCAATCACATCATCGCCGACCCGGAAATCCTGTGGGCGGTGAGCCCGCACCATATCGTCGCCTTTCTGATCAATTCGCCCGACGTTGCCTTCGTCACCGTCGGCGCCGTCTTCCTTGCCGTCACCGGCGCCGAGGCGCTCTATGCCGATCTCGGTCATTTCGGCCGCAAACCGATCGTGCTCGCCTGGCTGGCGATCGTGTTCCCTTGTCTGCTGCTCAACTATGCCGGGCAGGGCGCCTTCGTGCTGGCCAACGGCGGAGTCGTCGGCCATCCATTCTTCGAGATGAACGGGGGTTGGACGCTGATCCCGATGGTGGTGCTGGCGACCGCTGCGACGGTGATCGCCAGCCAGGCGGTCATATCAGGCGCTTTCTCGCTGACCCGGCAGGCGGTGCAGCTCAACATGCTGCCGCGCCTGGAAATCCTGCACACGTCGGAAAAGCAGTCCGGCCAGATCTACATGCCGCGCGTCAATCTGTTGCTGGCGCTGGTGGTGATGATGCTTGTCGTTGGCTTCGGCGAGTCCAGCAGGCTGGCCTCGGCCTATGGCATCTCGGTGACCGGCAACATGCTGGTGACGACGACCCTGCTCTTCGTGATCATGACGCGTATCTGGAAATGGAACCTCTGGCCGGCAATCGCGCTGACGGCGCTGTTCTTGTTCATCGATATCGGCTTCTTTGCCTCCAACATCGTCAAGGTATTCGAGGGCGGTTGGGCCTCGTTGGCGGTGGCCTTCGCTATCATCATGGCCATGTGGACCTGGGTGCGCGGCAGTCGCTATCTGTTCGACAAGACCCGCCGCAACGAAATCCCGCTCGATTTCCTCGCCGGCAATCTGTTGAAGAAGAAACCTCAGCTGGTGTCGGGCACCGCCGTGTTCCTGACCAGCGATCCGCTCAGCGCGCCAACCGCGCTGATGCACAGCCTCAAGCACTACAAGGTGCTGCACGAGCAGAACGTCATCCTTTCGGTGGTGACGGCGCCTCAGCCGGTGGTGCCCGACAGCGACCGGGTCAAGATGGAGACGGTCAACGAATTGTTCATGCGGGTGACGCTGACCTTCGGCTATATGGAACAGCCCAACATCCCGCGTGCGCTGGCGATCTGCCGCAAGCAGGGCTGGAAGTTCGACATCATGACGACCTCGTTCTTCCTGTCGCGGCGCTCGCTCAAGGCCTCGCCCAATTCAGGCATGCCGGTGTGGCAGGACCGGTTGTTCATTGGCCTGGCGCGCACGGCGGCCGATGCGACCGAGTATTTCCAGATCCCGACCGGTCGTGTCGTTGAGATCGGTACACAAGTAGCGATCTAAACAGGCGATTGGCAAACGGGCTGTGCCTGACAGCACAGCCCTGCCATACCGGCGAAAATGCCGCCTCAGCCCGCCAATGCGGTTTTGTTCGCCTCGAGAAATTGCTTCAACGTCTTTGGCGTCCTGCCGGAAAGCGTCTCGATCGCGTCGGTCACAATGGCGATGCGGCCTGCGCGCGTGTTTGCGTCGAACGACACGACGACGTCAGCGAAATCCTCGGGAACGCCTGCTGCCTTCACCCCTTCCGTCAAGGCTTCATCCGGAACCTGCACGACATTGAGCGGCTTTCCGGTGACCTCGCTCACCAGGGCGGCGATTTCGGCCGTGGTGTAGGCGTGCGGGCCGGTCAACGTGTAGGTCTTGCTTTCGTTCGAGGCGCCGGCGAGGCCGGCGGCAATCGCTGCTGCCATGTCATCGCGTGCGCCGTGCGCAATGCGGCCTTCGCCGGCGGACGTATACCAGTGTCCAGAGGCGATCGCGTGCGGCAGGGCCATGAACAGGTTCTCCTGGTACCAGCCGTTGCGGAAGATCGTGTAGGGGATGCCACTCGCCTTGATCGCCTGCTCGGTGCCGTAGTGGTCGCCGGCAAACAGGACCGGCGACACCGGCTCCGGATTGGGCATCGAGGTGTAGAGCAGATGCGAAACGCCGGCGTTCTTGGCCGCCGCGACTGCATTTTCGTGCTGCCTCAGGCGCTTGCCGCTTTTGAGATCGAGATCGCCGGTCGAGATGATCAGCACCTTGTCGGCGCCCTTGAATGCGGTTTCCAGCGAGGCCGCGTCGTTGAAATCGGCGGCCCTGACGACAACGCCGCGCGCCGCTAGATCGGCCCCGTTTTCTGGATTGCGTGTGGTGGCGATGATCTTTGCCGGCGGAACTTTGTGCGTGTCCAAGAGATAGTGGATGACGCCGCGGCCGAGCTGGCCGGAGGCGCCGGTGACGAGAAGGGTTTCGGTCATGGGGGATCCTGACGTTGCGCCGCAAGGGCGGATCGAGTGGTAGTCTCTGAAAGAGACCAGCACTAAAATAGGAATTGACCCACCGCCGTAAAGAAGGCAGTTTTTCGGGAGGTAGGCACAGGCAGGGAACCAGCCATGGACGGCAAGGTCATCAATCTCAGATCGAAGATGGAGGTCTACAAGGCCATCTCCGGCGGCGGCAATTTCGCCAATTGTCCGGTTCGCGATGTCATCCAGGGCGTCAGCGGCAAATGGAGATCGCTGCTGATGATGGCGCTGGCTGAAAGACCCTATCGCTTCGGCGAGTTGAGGCGCCTGGTGCCCGATATTTCGCAGCGCATGCTGACCCAGACGCTGCACGATTTGCAGCGCGATGGCTATGTCCATCGTGAGGTGTTCCCGACCAAACCACCGGGTGTTGAATACAGCCTGACCGATCTCGGGCGCTCGATGTTCGGCGCCTTTCATCAATTGATTCTGTGGGCCGAACTCAACCACGATGCGGTGCGGACAGCGCGCGCCGATTTTGATGCCGCCCAGGCGTAAGCTGAAGCGGTGGCTTGATTTCGCCCGACGGCTGAAGGATTGTCCCGGCCATTCGGCTTTCCTCGCCTCGATGGTGGCTGGAACCGTGATCGATCCGTTCAGGCGGATCGGGCTTGCAGAGGCGAAGTGGCCGGATCGCTTCGGCCAATGAGGCTCGAAAGGTACGATCCCTTTGCCTGCAGGAACGCACCCAGGCCCCGCGGGTAGTCCGGTGCCACGGCGTGCTTGATCGACGCCCGTTCACTCAATGCCTTGCGCCAGGCCCGGACGAGCGGCTTGCCCTCCAGGATGCCGAAATCGCCGATCCGATCGAAGGCATCGAAGTAACGGAAGATCGGGCCGTAGACGGCATCGACGAGCGAAAAGCGCTCACCCGCGAACCATGGTCCGTTCCGTATGCATTCCGCCAGCTCGGCCTCAACACGATCGAACATCGCTGACAATGAACCGGACTCGGCAAGGAAGCCGGCCTCGGTCGAGGCTGAATAGAACCGGCCGATGGCGTTAAGGGTTGCCGAGCCGAATTCGATCCAGGCACGATGCCGGGCGCGGGTATAGGGGTCGGCGGGGTGGAGAGGGTTGGCCTGCGTCTCTTCGAGGAATTCGAGGATGACCGCGGATTCGAAGATCACCGTTTCCTCGCCATTTCGCTGCGCGCGCAGCAGCGGCACCTTGCCGAGCGGCGAGATTGCCTTGAACCAGTCCGGCTTATTGGCGAGGTCGATATCGACGCGTTCGAACGGCACGCCCTTTTCAGCCAGTGAAATCGCGGCGCGCTGCACATAGGGGCAGAGATGATGGCTGACGAGGATGAGTTTATTGGCCATTTCGCTCTCCCCAATTTCGGTGAGTTTCCAGATTTCGTGTTTCATCGGGTTGGCTTTCCATAGTTAATGCAATTGCATCTATCTAGATGCATACGCATCGATCGTCAAGCTTGATGCAATTGCATCTATTGCCTATGCTGGGCCATGACCGAGAAAGTCGCGCCTTCGCCTGAAGCCATCAAGGCCTGGGCCCGCCTGATGCGCGTTTCGCGCCAGCTGATGGAAAGCGCTGAAGAGGCGTTGAAGGCCGCTGGCCTGCCGCCGCTTGCCTGGTATGACGTGCTGCACGAGCTCGCCGAGGCGGGCGAGGGCGGGGTGCGACCGTTTCAGCTGATCGAGCGCACACTGTTTGCGCAATACAATATCTCCCGGCTGCTGGCGCGGCTCGAGGCCGATGGGCTTGTGGAGAAGCTGCCGGTGGCCGATGACGGTCGCGGCCAGACCATCCGCATCACTCCCAAGGGCCGCGAGACGCGGCGCCAGATGTGGGCTGTCTACGGACGATCGATCGCCGAACTGGTCGACGCCAAACTCTCGGCCGATGAGTTGACCATGGTCTCGGCACTGCTCGGACGGTTGCGTCATCCGCCCGTCGTGGACTGACGCCATGGCACCGAGCCGACCTGGCGAGGTCAGGCCAGATGGCTGCCCCAGAGAAACGCCAGCGTCGCCAGCACGCCAAGTGCGGTGCGAACCAGATGCAGATTGCCCCATTTGACGATCAGGGACCTGGCTTGCGGATTGGCGGCGCCTGCGTCCATCGCCCCCAGCACCCTGTTGGTCGGCATCATGGCGATCAGCGTCCACGGCCAGGGCAGGATGATCAATACGGCGCCAACCAGAAAGGCGAGACCGCCGGCCTGCCACCAGGCAATCAGACCGAGAACGCAGGCGACAAGGGCAATCGACGCCTGCATGGCGGCGCCGCGTTTGTAGGAAGGCTGCCATTCCTGCAGCAGCGCCTTGTCATCGAGACGAAGCCGCGCCGGTTGCTCGGCGACGCTGACATAGATCGCAGCGCCGGAGAACGCGGCGGCAACCGTCAAGGCAAGCAACCCGATCAGCATCTTCTTTCCCGCGCAAGCCGTCCGGCGCTGATGCCGCCAGACAGAAATAGGGCTTGCAAGGCTCAAAACAATACGCCATAGATTGAGCGAACCGTAACGTACGGTACGGCTGGGCGGGGATAACCGGCCGGCCTTGCCTTTGAGAGAAGAGCGTGTTGCACATCCTACCCGAGATCGAGAACAGCCAAGCGCTGACAGAGCGGCAGAAGGCCGTTCTCGATGCGGCGTTGCGGCTGCTGGTCGAGGAGGGCGACCAACTGACCATGACAGCCGTGGCACGCCGTGCGAGTTGCTCCAAGGAAACGCTCTACAAATGGTTCGGCGATCGTGATGGATTGCTGACGGCGACAGTGCAGTGGCAGGCTTCGAAAGTGCGGGTGGCGCCGGTCGACGGCAAGGGGCTCGATCTGGACTCGCTGACGGCAAGCCTGGAACGCTTTGCTTCCGACTGGCTGAAGGTAATTTCGAGCGACACCTCGATAGCGCTCAATCGTGTGGCGGTCGGCCATGCCGGATCGGGAAACGACAATCTCGGCGCTGTCGTGCTGGAGAATGGCCGTTTCGCGCTGGCCAAGCGGTTGAAGCCTGTCCTTGAGGCCGGCCGCCAGGCCGGGTGGCTCGACTTCGCGGATGCCGAAACGGCGTTCCGCACCTTTTTCGGGCTGGTCGCCCGTGACGTGCAGATACGTCTGCTGCTCGGCGATCGGCTGGAATTGACTGAGGCGGCGATCGGCGGCGATGCCGCGCGGGCGACGCAGCAGTTTCTCGCTCTTTTCGGAGCAAAAACCGGCCGCAAGGCTGATTCATAAAAAACGGGAAGGAAGACAAAGAATGCGCGTCTATTACGATCGTGATGCCGATCTCAACCTGATCAAGGGCAAGAAGGTTGCCATCATCGGCTATGGCAGCCAGGGCAGGGCGCATGCGCTCAACCTCAAGGATTCCGGCGCCAAGGAGATCGCCATCGGCCTCAAGGCCGGCTCGGCGACCGCCAAGAAGGTCGAAGCCGACGGGCTCAAGGTGATGAGCGTGGCCGACGCCGCCAAATGGGCCGACCTGATGATGATGGCGACGCCTGACGAACTGCAGGCCGACATCTACAAGAACGAGATCGCGCCAAACATCCGCGACGGTGCCGCAATCGCCTTCGCGCACGGCCTCAACGTGCATTTCGGCCTCATCGAGCCGAAGTCGACGGTCGACGTCGTCATGATCGCGCCCAAGGGTCCCGGCCATACCGTGCGCGGCGAATACCAGAAGGGCGGCGGTGTGCCGTGCCTGGTCGCCGTCAACCAGGACGCTTCGGGCAATGCGCTCGACCTGGCGCTGTCCTACGCCTGCGGCGTCGGTGGTGGCCGTTCGGGCATTATCGAGACCAATTTCCGCGAGGAATGCGAGACCGATCTGTTCGGCGAGCAGGTCGTGCTGTGCGGCGGCCTGGTTGAGCTGATCCGCGCCGGCTTCGAGACGCTGGTGGAAGCCGGCTACGCGCCGGAGATGGCCTATTTCGAGTGCCTGCACGAGGTCAAGCTGATCGTCGACCTGATCTATGAAGGCGGCATCGCCAACATGAACTACTCGATCTCGAACACCGCCGAATGGGGCGAATACGTCTCGGGTCCGCGTATCATCACCGCCGAGACCAAGGCCGAGATGAAGCGCGTGCTGAAGGACATCCAGACCGGCAAGTTCACGTCGGAGTGGATGCAGGAATACCGCGCTGGCATGTCACGCTTCAAGGGCATCCGCCGCATGAACGACAGCCACCAGATCGAGGAAGTCGGCGCCAAGCTGCGCGCGATGATGCCATGGATTTCGAAGAACAAGCTGGTCGACAAGGCGAAAAACTGAGCGAAATCAGCACATACAGCTGGAATCTGAAACGGCGCCTCGTGGCGCCGTTTCCTTATTCTGCCGGTAGGTCGGCTGCAGCTCAGCTATAGGGCGAGTAGCACTGCTGGCGCGGGCCGCTATAAGGCTGGAACGTGTTGTCGTAGGCGCGATACGACCGATAACGGTTGTAGCACCATTGGACATGGGCGCTCGAAAGCCGTCCTGCGCGGTAATAATGGCGCGGGGCCGGCCTGACATAGTACCTGTCATAGTAGTTGTAGTTGTTGTACATGCTGCCGAGGCCGAGCCCCAGCCCAAGGCCCAGGATTGCGGCCGCTCCATCATCGTAATAGCGGCCGCCGCGATAATGGTGGCGACCGTGGCGCCAACGCCAGTCATCTCCGCCATTCCAGTTGCCGCGGTTCCATCCATTCCAGTTGCCGCGGTCCCAGTTGTCACGGTTCCAGTGGCGACGCCCATCATGGCGGCGCCACCTCCAATTATCACTGTAGAACGGACGGTTGTTGCCGCCCGCCCATTCCTCGCGGACCGGGGTGACCGCCGGTGCCGCGGTGCTGGTGGGAATCGACAGTGTCGGCTGTATGATCGGACCGGCAGCGGACGGTGCCGTGGTGCCGGAGAGGATACTGAGCGCTACCAGTCCTGATGTTATCGTGGACGAAAAGAGCGAATTCATTGCACTCTCCAAGAGGTACAGGCCCCACGCCTACCCGAGGAATGGGCCTAATGTGGATGTTTGCATCTGAACGGCGGATGAACGGAAAGGTTCCGGTCAACCACGGCGCGTATGCCCCCAGGACCAACCGGTCTCCCTAGGAGGTGGTCCTGCAACCTTGTTTTCTGCAGCGCTTGCGGGCAAAGGTCATGGCATGTCGCTGCGCCTTGCCACTTTCAATGTCGAGAACCTGATGAACAGGTTCGATTTTTCCGGCTATCGCAACCAGCTCAACGAAGATCGAACGTTGGCGCTGTTCGATATCCAGAGCGAGGCGGAATACAAGATGCTGGAGCAGGCACGCGCCATCGCCCAGTCCGACGACACGCGCCAGTTGACGGCGCTGGCAATCGCGGCCACCCGCGCCGACATCGTCTGCATGCAGGAGGTCGACAATATCGAGGCGCTGAAGGCCTTCGAATACGGTTACCTGTTCAAGATGGTGGGACAAGGCTACCGGCAGAAATACATCACATCGGGCAATGATTCGCGCGGCATCGACGTTGCCGTGATGATGCGCAACCAAACCGCGCACGGCCAGCCGATCGAATTCGTGCGCATGACCAGCCACGCCTATGTCACCTACGAGCAGTTCGGGCTGCATACGCCGGAGTTGGCGGCACTTGGCAACCAGGCCAATGAGCGCATCTTCCGGCGCGATTGCCTGGAAATCGACATCACGGTGGGCGGCGTGCCGCTGACGCTCTATCTCGTGCACTTCAAGTCGATGGGCTCGCCGCGCAACGGGTTTGACGGGCGTGAGGCGACGATGCCGGTCCGCATCGCCGAGGCGCAGGCCGTGCGGCGGATCATCGAGGAGCGCTTCGGCAAGGACCATGCCGCCGACAAGCGCTGGGCGATCTGTGGCGACATGAATGACTACCGGCAACGCGTGATGGTCGCCGGCGATGCGATCGACGGCTACCGCTTCGAGGTGATCGACGAGACCCTATCCTGCATCAACGTACTGACGGCGGGGGGTTTCTGCGAAAACGTCGTCGAGCGGCGGCCCGAGATAGACCGCTGGAGTTTTTATCACACGCGCGGACCGGAAGAGCGGCATCTGTGCCAGCTCGACTATATCCTGCTGTCGAAGGGGCTCGCCGCCAGCAATGCTACGGCTGTTCCCGACATCATCCGCAACGGCCAGCCCTGGCGCACGATTTTCCCACCCGGCCAGGAGGTCGATCGCTTTCCGCGCGCCGGCTGGGATCGGCCGAAGGCGTCGGACCATTGTCCGGTGGCCATCACCCTGGACATCGTTTGATACGCCCATGAGTTTCGACCTGCCGCGCAATGTCATCCTGCCGGTCGACGCCGTCGACGTCAGGCTCGATCCCCGCCCGCATCCCTTCGCTTGGGACAATGCAGAGGCCATCGCCGAGAACTGGCAGCGCGAAATCGCCGCCAATCCGGCGCTGTTCGACGGCATAGTGGTGTTGCTGTCGCAACTCGCGTACCGCGACAACCGTCTCGTCGGCCGCTGCCATGCGGTCAATTACTCGACGTTCCTGCTATGGCGAAAACGGCGCGAGAATTCGGGCGCCGAGCATGCCTATGCGCATGCCATGCTGGTGGCCGGCGACAACGCGCTGGTGGCGATCCGCATGGGACCGCACACGGTGAACGCCGGCCGCGTCTATTTCGCCGCCGGGTCGTTCGAGCCGCTCGATTTTCGCGATGGACTGGTCGATGTCGATTTCAACATGATCCGCGAGGTTCGCGAGGAAACCGGCCTCGACCTGTCGGGTGCCGAACGCGGCAAGCGCTACCACGCGCTGTCGACCAACAGCGGAACGGTGATCTTCCGCCGCTATCACGCGAAGGCGCCCGCCGACGAGATCGCGCGCCGCATCTCAGCCTTCGTCGCCACCGAAATCGATCCGGAGATCGAGGGACCGGTGATCATCCGTGATGCCGCCGACCTGCCGAAAGGGCTGTCGCCGCACATGAAGCCGCTGATTGATTGGCATTTTGCCGGCAGGGATTAGCGTTGCGCCTTGTCCTGCGCCGGCTCGCGATCGTTGCGGGTGGCGACGAAGAACAGGATAAAGCCGATGCCCAGCAAGCCGCCCATCGCCATCCCCATGGTCTGGCCGACGACTGCCTGGAAATCTGGTGTGACGCGGTCGGGATTGGCCATGCCGTAGCGGGCGAGATACCACCAGATGCCTGCAAGAGCGGCCTCGATGATGACCATCACCAGGATCAGCCGCGCCTTCTTGCTCACGCGCTATTCCTCGACCCAAGGTGAATTGCCCTAGCATCGCGAACGGTGCGGCGACAGTGGCGGGGCGGGTTGGGAACGTCGAAGCCTGCGCAAAAGCCGGCCGGGCGCGGGGTGCGTTCCGATCGGGTTGCCCTATTCGTGCCTTAGCGCATCGATCGGATCGAGCCTGGCGCCGCGTAGCGCCGGGAAGAAGCCGAAGACCATGCCGATCAGCGCTGAAAAACCCACGGCGAGCAGGATGACCGCGGGGCTTGGCGCGAAGGGGATGGTCAGCGTCACCGCGGCGAGGCCGGCCAGCGACAGGCCGATCAGGATGCCGATGATGCCGCCGAGCAGCGACAGCACCGTCGCCTCGACCAGGAACTGGATGAGGATGTGCTTTTCATGCGCGCCGATGGCCAGCCTGATGCCGATCTCGCGTGTACGCTCGGTGACCGAGACCAGCATGATGTTCATGATGCCGATGCCGCCGACCAGCAGGCTGACGCCGGCGACAGCACCCAGCATGCCGGTCATGGTGGTTGTGGCGCTGGCCATGGCGTCGGCGATCTGGGTCATGTCACGGATGGCGAAATCGCTCTCGCGGTCCGGCGTGACGCGGCGCGCGTCGCGCAAAATGTCCTCGACGCGCGGCTGCAATTCGCTGGTCGGCGTGCGGTCGTCGGCGGCGATGTAGATGTTGTCGATGTCGCGATTGCCTGCGATGCGGCGCTGATAGGCGTGCAGCGGCATCAGCACGACATTGTCCTGGTCCTGGCCGAAGCCGGTATAGCCCTTGGGCTCGAGCAGGCCGATGATCTTGCAGGAGGTGCGGTTGACGCGGATGATCTCGCCCTCCGGATCGCCGGCCCCGAAGAATTGCTGGCGCACCGTCTCGCCGATCAGGCACACGCCGGTGCCCGAGCGGGTTTCGGAATCGCTGAACGGGCGGCCGGACACCAGTTTCCAGTCGCGCGCATCGAGATAGGCGCTGTCGGTGCCGGTGACGCCCGAGGTCAGGCTCTCGGTGCCGAAGATGACACGCACCTGTTTTTGCGAGGCCGGCGAAATGGCGCGCGCGCCGGTCAGGTGCGCAACCAGCGCGGCCAGATCCTTTTCAGCCAGCGGACGCACTGCCTGATCGAGCCCGCCCGGAGCGCCTGGGCCGGCCGGACGGCCGGAGCGCACGACCAGCAGGTTGCTGCCGAGCTTGGAGATGTCGGCCTTGACCTTTTCGGTGGTGCCAGAGCCGATGGTCAGCATCGCGATAACGGCGGCAACGCCGATGACGATACCGAGCAAGGTCAGGAATGAGCGCAGCACGTTGCGACGGATCGAGCGGAGCGAGAGACGGACGGTTTCCCAGATCATGGTTGTGCCACCTCGATCTTCATGGTGTCGGAGGCGACATGCCCGTCGAGGAAGCGAATTGTGCGTTCGGCATAGCCGGCGACGTCGGCCTCGTGGGTGACCATGGCGATGGTCAGGCCAAGCTCCTTGTTCAGCCGGGTCAGCAATTCCATGATCTCGTGCGTACGTGCGGTGTCGAGATTGCCGGTCGGCTCGTCGGCGACGAGCAGCGTCGGGCGGGTGACGATGGCGCGGGCGATCGCCACGCGCTGCTGCTGGCCACCGGAGAGCTCGGCCGGCGTGTGGTGCTCGCGGCCGACAAGGCCGACCTGGGCCAGCGCCTGCATGGCAAGGGCGCGGCGTTCGCGAGCGGCGACGCCGCGATAGATCAGCGGCAGTTCGACATTTTCCGCCGCCGTGGTGCGGGCCAGCAGATTGTAGCCTTGGAAGACGAAGCCGACATAGAGATTGCGCAGCATGGCGCGGCGGTTGCGGTCGAGCCGGCCGGCATCGATTCCCATGAAGGAATAGGTTCCGGCCGTCGGCGTGTCGAGGCAGCCGATGATGTTCATCGCCGTCGACTTGCCGGAGCCGGACGGCCCCATGATGGCGACGAATTCACCGCGGCGGATGGCAAGGTCGACGCCGGCCAGCGCATGCACCCTGGCCTCGCCCTGGCCATAGCTTTTCCAGACCTTGTCGAAGGTGATGAGGGTCGCGCCCGCGGCCACGGTGTCAGCTCCGCTGCTGCGACGCGGTGATAACCTGAGCGCCTTCGTCCAGGCCGGAGGTGATCTCGGTCAGTTCGCCGTCGGTGGAGCCGATCTTGACGTTGACCGGGCGCGGACGCCCATTCTCCAGCACGTAGAGCGTGCGCGAGCCGTCGGTGGGCGGCGTCGGGGCTTGGCTCTGGCGATTGCCGCCGGGGCGACCCATGCGGCCGGTGAACAGATCACTCAGGCTCCACGTGCGGGCGGCCGCCTGCTGTGTCGGGCGATAGCGAAAGGCCGTGGCCGGCACTGTGAGCACGCCCTTGGCCTGTTTGGTGACGACCGAAACGGTGGCGGTCATCCCGGGCCGCAGCAACAGCTCGCCGTTGTCGACTTCCAGCCGCGCATTGTAGGTGACGACGCCGTCGGTGGTGACCGAGGCGTAGGAAATATCGCGGATCTCGGCATCGAATGGCCGATCCGGAAAGGCATCGACGGTGAAACGGGCATGCTGGCCTGTCTTGACCGCGCCGATGTCTGCCTCGTCGACCGCAGCCACCAGTTCCATGTTCCTGAGATCGGCGGCGATGATGAACAACACCGGCGCCTGCAGGGAGGAGGCGACCGTCTGGCCGGGATCGACCGAGCGCGTCAGCACGATGCCGTCGATCGGCGCATAGATGGTGCTGTTGGCAAGGTCGGTCTGCTGCGATTTCAGATCGGCATTGGCGATGGCGAGGTTGGCCTGGGCGCTATCGAGCGCCGCCTTGGAGCGATCGCGGGTCGCGGTCGCCGCCTCGAGCGACTGCTCGGTCGCCATGCCGCGTTTGGTCAAAGCCGCCGCGCGGACAAGCGCCTTCTCGTTTTCGGCGAGCGTTACCGTGGCGTCCTCGACATTGGCCGCCGCACCCTTGGCGGAGGCCTCAGCCCGTTCGATCTGGACCTGCAGCTTGGCGGTGTCGAGCGCTGCCAGCACGTCGCCCTTCCTGACCCGCTGGTTCTCCTCGACCGACACCGAACGGATGATGCCGGAGAGCTGGCTGGAAATGTCGACCTGGGTGAGCGGCTGCAGCGTGCCGGTCGCCGACACCGCGACGGTGAGGTCGGCCTTTGCGGCTGGCACCGTGGTGTAGTCGATCCTGGCCGGCGTGCCGGCATACCACTGATAGGCGCCAAGCCCGCCGGCGAGCACGATCAGCGCCAGCAGGGCATAGAGCCAGCCGCGCCGGCGCGACTTGCGCAGACCTTGCTTGTCGAGCCCGAGCGCCGTCTCGATGGTGGTATCCGATTCCGTCTTTGGCAGATTGACAATTTGGTCCACGCTGGACCCCTATAATGCGCAAATGTCCCGATCTGTGCACAGATCAGGCTTGATGGTTCGAATATCAAATTAAATTTCGCCCATGTTTGGATTGAGGCAGGAATGAAAACCCGGAATTACTTGCTTTACGATGTGTTTACGACGGAGCGACTGGCCGGCAATCCTTTGGCCGTCGTGCTGGACAGCAAGGGATTGGACACGGCCGCGATGCAGGCAATCGCCCGCGAATTCAACCTGTCCGAATCGGTTTTCGTGCTGCCGCCGAACAATCCAAAGCATAAAAACCGCATCCGCATCTTCACGCCCGACTATGAAATGCCGTTCGCCGGTCATCCAACGGTCGGCTCGGCGATCGCGCTGGCCGAACTGGCGGAGGAGGGCGGCGCTGGCATCTTCGTACTGGAGGAAAACATCGGCCCGGTGCGTTGTGCCGTCAGCAAGCATGATGGAGCGACGTTTGCCGAGTTCGATCTGGCGAAGCTGCCGGAGCCGCTGAAGCTGGAGGCCGATCCGGAGGCTATCGGTGCAGCCCTTGGCCTGACGCCGCACGAAATCGGCTTCGAGAATCATCGCGTCGCGTTCTGGTCGGCGGGCGTGCCCTATGTGACCATTCCGGTCGCCAATCTCGAAGCGGCGGGCCGCATCCGTCTGGATAACCAAGCCTGGTCGGAACTGGCGCCGCGCAAGAGCGAATGGGCCTTCGCCAGCCCGTATGTCTATTGCCGCGAGACGGTGAACCACGAAAGCGCCTTCCATGTGCGCATGATCGTGCCCGGCACGCCATCGTATGAAGATCCGGCGACGGGTTCGGCGGCAGCGGCTTTTGCCGGCGCCATCATGCATTTCGACGCGCCGACCGACGGCATTTGGCAGCTGTGGATCGAGCAGGGGCTGGAGATGGGCAGGCCATCGCGAATTCGCCTCGAATTGAACGTGGAAGGCGGAAAACTGGCCTCCGCACGCATCGGCGGCAATGCCGTGAAGGTGGCGGAGGGCAAGCTGTTCGTTTGATCGCGATGGGCTGAAAGCGATTTGTCGGGAAATGACTCCGGCAGGGCTGGACATGACCGATGGTGGCGGCTATATGCCCGCCAACGCCGGTTTTTGCCGGCCGAGTGGGTGCGTAGCTCAGTTGGTAGAGCAGCTGACTCTTAATCAGCGGGTCCACAGTTCAATCCTGTGCGCACCCACCAAATTCCTAGAAGACTTGGTGGAAAGACCCTGAAAACGAGACGCGTTTGGCGTGTCACGAGCGCGTGAGCGTGACCGTGACTACCGTGCCGATGCCGTCACTTTCCCAGCCATGCGCCTGCAGAAACACGCCAGGGAATGGCCCGATGCCGGCCTAGGCATCGGCCATGAAGAAATTCAACAGTTGAACGGGCCAGATCCCGCATTGCGCCGCCCGGATCGCAGACCTGTCCATTCCAGCCATCGTCCCAGCCGCGGCGGCCGGAGTCTGGTTCAGTCCGGCATGCCATGATATGCGTGGCGCCGCTGCATGCCGGGATCGGGCAGGCGTCGAACAGCTTGTTTCCTTTAGTTGTTGCGAAAATATCACGTCTAATGCGAGCGAGCTGTAGTATTATTCGTGCAGGGCAATGCTTGGGGATCAAACGCATGCGGGCTTCCGTTTTTATCGGTTCTGTATTCTTTGCGGCTTTGATGGCTGGTACGGCACTTGCCGCGGACCGGACGGTCGAGCTGCCGGTCGCATCGAGCTACAACTGGACGGGCGGCTACATTGGCGCCCAGATCGGCGGCGGGTGGAGCAAGGTTGATCAGCCATGGGGTGTTACCGAGGCTAGTCCGAACATCTTCGACCAGGACAATGCGGATGGAAGCGGTGTCGTCGGCGGCTTGCATGCCGGCTACAACTGGCAATCCGGCTCATTCGTGTTCGGTGGCGAAGCGGACATCAACGCAACCGGCATAGATGGCGACGACGGCGGAAGCGGAGGCGACATCAATGGCTTCAAGGCGAGATGGGTTGCTTCCGTCCGCGCCAGGGCTGGTGTCGCATTTGATCGGGTGCTGATCTACGGTACGGGCGGTTACGCCTACCTCAATGGAAAAGCAGACACTCGAGATGTGGGTCGACAGGAAAGTCACTCGGCTTCATTCAACGGATGGACGATAGGCGCAGGCGCTGAATACGGTGTCACCGACAACATTACGGTTCGTGGCGAATATCGCTACGCAGATTTCGGCTCAAAGACCGTCGTCTTCAACAACTATGTCGAAGACATTAGCCCGGCCTTGCACACCGTCACGATAGGTGTGTCGTATAAGTTTTGACCGTCTTCGGCGCGGCCCCCCCGCGTCGACCAGCTGCGGCAAAGTTAATCACCCGCATAGTCCCCGTTTCACGGAAACGGGGGAACCGGTTCAGCTCTTGTTTCGAGGCAATTCCCAAGGGGAGTGCTACGCGCCTTTCCCCGGGGAAAGCCGATACACACTTGTCCTGGAATTGCTCTACTTCTCCGACACACCAGCCTCGGCAAAACTGGCCATCCTCGCATGGCATTCCAGCGCTGAACGGACGATGTTGACGGCCAGACACGCGCCGGAGCCTTCGCCGAGCCGCATGCCGAGATCGAGCAGCGGCGGCAAGCCGAGCGCTTCGAGCAGGCCACGATGGCCCGATTCAGCCGAAACGTGCGCGGCGATCGTGTGGGCGAGCCCGGTCGGGTGCAGCTTTGCCAGTGGGGCTGCGGCGGCGGTGCAGACGAAGCCGTCGAGCAGCACGGGTATGCCCAGATGGCGGGCGGCCAGCGTGGCGCCGAAAATGGCGGCGAGTTCGCGTCCGCCAAGATTGGCTGCGACGTTTAGTGGGTCGGAAAGAGAATCGGCATGGCGCTTCAGGCCGGCTTCGATGGCGACCACCTTGCGCTTCAAGCCGGCGTCGTCGACGCCGGTGCCGCGCCCAGTCCATTTTTCAGCACCACCGCCGAACAGCGCCGCCGTAATGGCGGCGGCCGGCGTGGTGTTGCCGATGCCCATTTCGCCGAAGCAGATGAGGTCGAGGTCTTTGGTCACCGCGTCGTAGCCGGCCGATACGGCGGCGAGGAAGGCTTTCTCATCCATCGCCGGCATTTGTGTGAAGTCGCCGGTCGGATGGTCGAGATCGAGCGGAATGACGTCGAGTTCGGCGCCAGCCATGCGGGCGAGCTGGTTGATTGCGGCGCCGCCACCGGCGAAGTTCGCCACCATCTGTACGGTGACCTCGGAAGGATAGGCCGACACGCCCTGCGCGGTGACGCCATGGTTGCCGGCGAAGACGAAAACCTTGACGCGATCGAGTTTTGGCATGTCGCGGCTCTGCCAGCGCGCCAGCCATGCAGCGATCGTCTCCAGCCTGCCGAGGCTGCCTTGCGGCTTGGTCAGGGTGTCCTGGCGGCGCGCAACGGCATTGGCCGCCTCGTCGCTGCCAGCCGGCAGCTCGAGGCAAGCGGCGCGCAGTTCATCGAGTGATTTGAAAGGCATGGGGGCAAAGTCTCCAAAAGAGAATCAGGTCAAAGGGGAATCAGGAAAGGGCTACTGAAGCGACGAGAAGCACCGCGATTTCGCTCGCCTGCTGCAAGGCGCCGATCGTGTCGCCGGTCTGGCCACCGATCTGGTTGAGGCAAAGGGCGCGGAACGCGGCAAACAAAAGGCCAAGCAGGATGAGCGCAAAAACGGCGCCTCCCAGCCCGAGCAGGAGCAGCGGGATCGCACCGACCACGGCGCCGGCCATGGCGGCTTCCCGCGAGACGGTGCCGGCGTCGGCCGACAGGCCATCGGCCCGCGCCGGCGGCAAGAAATGCATGAAGGCGCCGAGCAGACCGCGCGAGGCCGCGTGTGCGGCCACGAGGGCGAAGAGCGCCTGTGTGGGGTCGACGAGTTGCGAAAGGACGCTCCAGCGGATCAGCAGCGACAGAGCAAGCGCCGCAGCGCCATAGGCGCCGATGCGGCTGTCGCGCATGATCTCAAGTTTTTTGCCGCGCGACTTGCCGCCGCCAAAGCCGTCGGCAACATCGGACAGCCCGTCCTCATGCAGGCAGCCGGTGGTAAGCAGGGTAGCCACGAGGGCAAGGCCGGCCGCCGGAGCCATGGCAAGGCCAAACCGTTCCGCCGTGGCAAAGACGATGGCGCCGATCAGGCCGACCACGAGGCCGGCGGCCGGTGCGGCCCAGATCGCTGCGGCAAGGCTGCGGCCGCGAAAATCGAACACTGGCAGCGGCAGGCGGGTGAAGAAGACCAGGCAAAGCGCGATGTCGTCGAGGACCTGCCGAGGCGACAGACTGATGTTTCGGAGCCTCATGCTCTAGCCCTTCGCTGTGGCGTGGAAGAAGGTACCGCTGACATGGCCCCGCCGATAGCCCGAAGCGCCGATCGGATTGCCCTGGCCGTCGGCAAGGTCGGCCAACGGCTCGTCATTACCGATGGCGGTCATTTGCGCATAGTGGAATTCGTGGCCACGGATCAGCGCGCCAGCTGAGCCCAGCGGACAATCGGCACGCAACCGGGCCTCGCGGTAGCCGAGGTTCATCTTGCGCTTGGCAAAGCTGGTGGAATGGCCGAGCAGGCCAAGCATCTTGTGCGTCTCGGCGGCCGCGTCCTCCAGCGCTTCGCCAAGCACCATGAAGCCGCCGCACTCGCCATGGATGGGCTTCGTCGCGGCGAGTCTTGCCATTCCGGCGCGGAAAGTCGCGGCGCCGGCGAGCCGGCCGGCGTGAAGCTCGGGATAGCCGCCCGGCAGCCAGCAGACGTCGCAGCCCTCATCGGGTGCCTCGTCGGCGAGCGGAGAGAACGGGACGATTTCGGCACCCGACTTGCGCCAGTAGGCGGCGACATGCGGATAGAGGAAGGTGAAGGCGGCATCTTCGGCCAGCGCAATGCGTTGACCGGGCGGTGCCAGCGCGTCAGCGAAGCCGCCGGGCGCCGGGGTAAGGGGTGTCGCCAGGGCCATAATGGCGTCGAGGTCGAGCGATTTTTCCGCCATGTCGGCAAGCCGGTCGAGATGTGCCATCAGGTCGTCATATTCACCGGCCTGCACAAGACCGAGATGGCGCTCAGGCAGGTTGAGGGTCGGATCGCGCAGGATAGCGCCGACGACCGGCAGGCCGATCGCCTCGATGGCATCGCCGGACAGCCGGCGGTGCCGCTCGCTGCCCAGCCGGTTGAGCACGACGCCGGCCATGCGCACGGCCGCATCATAGGTGGCAAAGCCCTTGGCGACGGCGGCCGCGGTGGTCGACTGGCCGGACACATCGAGCACCAGCAGCACCGGCAGGCCGTAGAGCCGCGCCAGGTCGGCTGCCGAACCGCTGCGCCCCTGCGAAGCCGGAATGCCGTCGAACAGTCCCATGGCGCTTTCGAGGATGACGAAATCGGTGTCGTCGGCTGCCTGCGCTGCCAATGCGTTGAGCAGCGACGGCGGCATCGCCCAGCTGTCGAGATTGACGCCGGAAAGCCCGGTGGCTGCGGTGTGGAAGCCTGGGTCGATATAGTCGGGACCGGATTTGGCGCCCCGCACCTTCAGCCCGCGCCGGGTGAGCGCGCGCAGGATGCCGATGGTGACGCTGGTCTTGCCAGAGCCCGAGCGCGGCGCGCCGATGATGATGGCGCGAGCCGTCATGCGTTCCCCGCCAGTGCCGCGCGCATGGCGACGATGCCGCCGACGACGATCAGCGCCGGCGAGGCAAGGCCGGCGGCAGCGGCTTCCTCGGCAATGGTGGCCAGCGTGGCGACGACCGTCCGCTCCTGCGGTGTCGTTGCGGCGACGATCACCGCCGCCGGCGTCGACGGCGCCAGCCCGCCATCGAGCAGCGCCGCGGCGATCAGCGGCAGATTGGCCATGCCCATATAGACGACGACAGGCTGGCCGGTGCGGGCGATTGCCGCCCAGTCGAGATCGTCATCGGTGCCGGCGGCATGGCCGGTGGCCAGGATCACGGCCTTGTTGATGCCGCGCATGGTGGCCGGGATGCCGGTGGCGGCCAGCGCGCTGAGCCCCGAGGTCAGGCCGGGCAGGACGCGAAACGGGATAGCTTCCCGCGCGAGCGCCAGAGCCTCTTCGCCGCCACGGCCGAAAATATAGGGATCGCCGCCCTTCAGCCTGACGACGCGACGGCCAGCGCGCGCCAGCCGCACCAAGAGGGCGGTGATGTCGTCCTGTTTCATTGACGGTTTGCCGCCGCGCTTGCCGGCAAAGAAAAGCTCGGCATTTTCGGCAACGGCGACGACATCTGGTGAGACCAGCGCGTCGTAGACCAGGGCATCCGCCTCGGCCAACGCCGCCAGCACTTCCAGCGTCAGGCAGCCAGGGTCGCCGGGACCGGCCCCGGCCAGCCAGACATGGCCTGGCTCGAGCCGGCGCGGATTGAAATTCAGCCGCGACAAGGCCTTTTCGAGCGTGGCATTCTCGCCGGTATCTTTGGTGCTGCCGCTCACAATCCGTCCCGCCCGCGAAAACGCCGCTGATAGTGAGCGTCGTACAATGAACTCTCGCCAAAACCTTCCGCTGCCAGCGAACGGCCGACGAAGATGATCGCCGTACGCTCCATTGGGTCGGCGGCGAGCTGTGCCTCGATTGTGGCCAGCGTGCCGGTCAGCACGCGTTCGTCCGGCCAGGAGGCGCGGAAGACGATCGCCACCGGGCAATCGCCGCCATAATGCGGGGTCAGTTCGGCGACGACGCGGTCGATGGCGTGGATAGCCAGATGAATGGCGAGCGTGGCGCCGGTGCGGCCGAAGCCCGCCAGCGTCTCGCCAGGCGGCATTTTTGATGCGCGGCCGGAGACGCGAGTCAGCACCAGGCTTTGCGCAACTTCGGGAATGGTCAGTTCGCGGCGAAGTGCTGCGGCAGCGGCGGCGAAGGAGGGGACGCCCGGTGTCAGCGTGTAGGGGATGCCATGCTTTTCCAGCCGGCGGATCTGCTCGGCAACGGCGCTCCACACCGACAGGTCGCCGGAATGCAGGCGGGCGACATCGTGGCCGTCACTATGAGCGTCCAGAAATGCGGCCTCGATCTCATCGAGCGACATCGGCGCGGTGTCGATCAGCCTTGTCCCCGGCGCGCAATGTTGCAAAAGCTCGGGCGCGACGATGGAACCGGCATGGAGGCAGACGGGGCAGCTGGCCAGAAGCCTTGCGCCGCGCAGCGTGATGAGATCGGCGGCGCCCGGGCCGGCACCGATGAAATGAACGGTCATGGCGCGTCTCCGCTGATGGCGATGGCGCAAGTGACCGGGCCGAGCACCGTGCGGGGGCCGAGCAGTCTGGCGCCTTTGCCGGCGACGGCAAGCGCGGATGCCTCGGAAACCGATGGCGTGCCAGCCAGATCCTGCGAGAGGTTGGAATGGCTGAGCGCGTCCGGCGAGGCGGCCTGGAGCGCTGAGTCATCGACGACAATGACCGGAAGACGCAGCGCGCGGCCAGCGGCGGGGATGGCTTCTTCATCCTTCTTCAGCGTGGCAGTTGCCAGCGCCGAAAGGGCCGTCATCGCCAGCCCATGCGCTTCCAGGGCGGTTTCTATCGCGGCAAGCACGTCCTCGACGCGCACACCTTTTCGGCTGCCGATGCCCGCGACCATCATGGCTTCACCCAGCTCCATTGGGTGACCGGCATGGCCGGCCGCCAGGCCTGCATCGAGCCGACCGGCGATACCCGGGAGATTGCGATCCGGGTAAGGTCACCGCCGAGCGAGACGTGGCGGGCGAGAAGCAGGGTTTCCATCTCCAGCGTCACCGCATTGGCGACGAGACGGCCGCCTGAGCGCAGGGCCTTGATGGCAGCGTTCAACACGCCGGCATCGCTGCCGCCGCCGCCGATGAAGATCGCGTCAGGCGTATCCAGCCTGGCAAGCGCCTTGGGCGCGCTGCCTTCCACCACGACAAGTCCAGGAACGCCGCAGGCGGCGGCATTACGGCCGATGCGGGCGGCGCGGATCGGGTCGGCCTCGATGGCAATGGTGCGCATAGAAGGGTGGGCCAGCATCCATTCGATGCCGATGGAACCGGAGCCGGCACCGATGTCCCAAAGCAGTTCGCCACGCCTCGGCGCCAGAGCCGACAGCGTGATGGCACGGATTTCGCGCTTGGTGATCTGGCCGTCATGATCGAACAGATGATCGGCAAGGCCGGATGTGAGCGGTAGCACACGGGCTTGCGGGCTAGGATCAATTTCGATAGCCAGCACGTTGAGCGGATTGATGTTTTCGAGATCGAAGGCGTCGGCGCGGGCCTTGCGCTGATTCTCGTTTGGCCCGCCCAGCGCCTCCAGTACAATCAGCGGCGAGGCGCCGAAATCGAGTTCCGTGAGCAGGCGGGCGATTGCCGCAGGGGCTTCGGCATCCGAGGTCAGCGCCAGGATGCGGGCATTCGGCTGCAATAGTGGGCGGATCAGGTCGATCGACCGGCCATGCAGCGACACGGTCTCGATGTCCTGCAGCGCCCAGCCAAGCCTGGCGGCCGCCAGTGAAACGGCCGACGGGGCGGGAATGACATGCATCTCTTGGGGCTTGACCTTGCGGGCGAGCGTGGCGCCGACGCCGTGGAAGAAAGGATCGCCGGAAGCCAGCACACAGACGCGTCGGCCGGCAAGCGCGAGTACGTCGCGCATCTCGGCATCGAAAGGGGTGGGCCAGGGGCGCGCCTCGCCCTTGGCGAATGAAGCGACCAGCGCCAGGTGCCGCTTGCCGCCGAAGATGATCTCCGCTTGCGCAATCCGCTGCTTGGCCTCGTCGCCGAGACCCGATAAACCGTCCTCGCCGATACCGACGATGGTGAGCCATCGTGAGTTGACCCTGGCACCGCGCGGACGCTCAGCAGGCATGATGACCCACCGTATTCTGATCCTCGGCGGCACCACTGAAGCCCGGCAACTGGCCGGAAAACTGGCGGCGCGTGCCTCGGTCACGCTGTCGCTGGCTGGCCGTACCGAGAGCCCTGTCGAACAGGGCGTGCCGGTGCGAACCGGAGGCTTTGGCGGTGCCGATGGATTGGCCGCCTATCTCAGGGAGATGCGCGTCGACCTGATGATCGACGCCACGCATCCTTATGCGGCGCAGATCTCCGCCAATGCCGCGCAAGCCGCACGCGCGTCCGGCGTGCCAATCCTTGCCCTGCGACGCCCTGGCTGGGAGCCTGTCGAAGGCGACCGCTGGACGCTGGTCGATACGTTTGGCGATGCCGCGCAGGCGCTTGGACCGGCGCCGCGCCGTGTCTTCCTGGCGCTCGGCCGGCAAGAGGTTGCGGTTTTCGAAGCCGCGCCCCAGCACCACTATCTTATTCGCAGTGTCGATCCGGTCGAGCCCACGTTGGCCGTGCCTGATGCCGAATATCTGTCGGCCCGTGGCCCGTTTCGCGAGCCCGATGAGCGCGCGCTGCTCGAAAAGCATCGCATCGAAGTCGTCGTGTCCAAGAACAGCGGCGGCGCGGCCACATACGGCAAGATCGCTGCGGCGCGGGCGCTTGGCCTCGTCGTGGTCATGGTCCGACGGCCTGATCTGCCGGATGTGCCTTCGGCTGAAACCGTCGAAGCGCTTGCCGCCATTGTTGATCAATTTGGGGTCGATCATTTTGTCGAGCCCGCTGCCGAACGCGGCGTGTAGACCAGCGCCGGCTTCTCCGCGCGCTTGATGATCCTGGTTTCCGGCGAGCCGATGATGATGCAGGTCGCCATGTCTGCCTTCTCAGCCTCGACCTCCGCCAGCAGATAGACCTCGATGCGCTCGTCCGGGCGGCCGGCGGCGCGGCCGAAAATCACCGGCGTCGTGCCGGGCAGGATCGCAGTCAGGCATTCAAAGGCGCGGCCGAGCTGCCAGGGACGCGCCTTGCTGATTGGGTTGTAGAGCGCGATGACGAAGCCGGCGCCGGCCGCCGCCAACAGGCGCAACTCGATCAGCTCCCACGGCTTCAGATTGTCGGACAGCGAGATGGCACAGAAATCATGGCCGAGCGGCGCGCCGATGCGGGCGGCGACCGCGAGCATGGCGGTGATGCCGGGCACGACGGCGACATCGACCGCGCGCCATTCGGCTGGGCCGGCCTCGATCGCCTCGCAGACGGCCGCCGCCATGGCGAACACGCCGGGATCGCCGCCGGAGACGACGGCAACATCGTGGCCCTCGGCCGCTTTGATCAGTGCGTCCTTGGATCGGGCGAGTTCCTCGCGATTGTCGGAAGCGACGCGGATCTGGTCCGGTCGTAGCTCCAGCCGGTCGAGATAGGGTCTGTAGCCGTAGAAGAATTTTGCCTCGGCGACAGCGCGGCTGGCTTCCGGCGTGACCTGATCGGCATTGCCGGGGCCAAGGCCGATGACGGTGAGACGGCCACTCATGCCTGCGCTCCCAAGATGCCGGGGCGGCCCGACCAGCCGGCGACCAGTACGATGGCGAAATAGGGTGCCTTGTCGTCTTGTTTGTCGGCAAGCTTCATGGACACACTGCCAGCCATGGTGCCGCGCTCTACATAGACGGCGCGCGTCAGCTTGCCGGTAGCTTCCAGCGCTCGCCTGATCTTGGGCAGGTTGCGGCCGACCTTCATGATGACGGCGGCATCGGTGTCGGCCAGCCGACGGGTCAGCTCGAACTCGCTCATCGTGCCAGGCAGCACCGTCAGCACGTCGTCGCCCTGGACGATCGGAACACCAGTCTGCGACCAGCAGCCGGACATGGCGGTGATTCCGGGAATGACTTCGGTCGGGAAGCGATGAGCCAGTCGCACATGCAGATGCATGTAGGAGCCGTAGAAAAGCGGGTCGCCTTCCGACAGCACGGCAACCATTCTGCCTGCCTGAAGGTGTTCGGCGACCTTCTCGGCGGACTCCTCGTAGAATGCCGTGATCTGCGACCGATAGTCGTCGTGATCCTTGTCGATCTCTATGGTGACCGGATAGAGCAGCGGCAATTCCGTCATTTCGGGCCGGAACTGCGCTTCGACGATGGCGCGTGCGTTGCTGTTGTTGCCGCGCTTGGCGAAGTAAGCCACGACATCTGCCTCGGCCAACACCCGCGCGGCCTTTAGCGTCAGCAGCTCAGGATCGCCGGGACCGGTGCCGACGCCAACGAGACGGCCTTTTGAGAGCGCGTTCACAGGCCCGGCCTCGCCAACGCATTGAGCGCCGCGGCGGTCATGGCGCTGCCGCCGAGCCTGCCGCGAACAATGGCGTATGGCACTCCATAAGAGTTTTCGGCCAGCGCATCCTTGGATTCAGCCGCACCAACGAAGCCGACCGGCATGCCGATGATGGCCGCCGGCTTCGGCGCGCCGTCGCGCAGTTTTTCCAGCAAATAGAACAGCGCGGTCGGCGCATTGCCGATGGCGACCACTGACCCCGCCATGCGCTCGCCCCACAGGTCGATCGCGGCGGCGGAACGGGTGTTGCCGATCGCTTTGGCGATGTCGGGCGTGCGCGGGTCACGCAAGGTGCAGATCACCTCGTTGCCGGCCGGCAACCGGGCGCGGGTAACGCCATGCGAGACCATTTCCGCGTCGCAGAAAATCTGCGCGCCCGCCGCCAAAGCGGCGCGCGCGGCGGCAACGAAATCCGTGGAGAACACAAAACGACCTGATGCTTCGACCTGGCCGCAGGCATGGATCATGCGGACGGCGACATCGGCCTCGGCTTCGGAGAAGCGCGACAGATCAGCCTCGGCGCGGATGATCGCGAAGGAGCGCTCGTATATCGCCGTGCCGTCATGGATATAGTCGTAGGCGGCCATGCTCATTCCTGTTGGTAAGTTCGGGCCTGTCGGTAAGCCTCGGCGATAGCGGCCGGCCCGAGCCTTGTCAGGCAAGCAGCGGCGGTCTCGCCTTGATATCGTGCGCTGCGGATCATTGCCGCGACGCGGCTGATGCCGCGCGCGGCGTCATAGCCCGGCCTGTAGCCGGCAGGAAGAGCCTTTGCCGTCGCGTTCACGACAAGTCCGGCTCCGTTTTCGCCGCCGACCAGAGTGAGGGCTGCCTTGCCTGGGTGGGCGCAGCCCTTGGCGCAGCCTGAAATGTGCAGTGTGAAGTCGAGAACGTCGGCGTTTTCGGCGGCGATCGTCTCGGCAATATCACGCGTGGCGATCCGGCCGGAACCGCAGGCCGGCGTGCCGGGGCAAGCGGCGATGCGCGTGCGCGGATCGGTGGCGGCGGTGACGAAGCCGAGGCTGGCGGCGGCGTCTTGGAGGGGCTGGCTGGCGGCTGCTGGTTGGCCGAGGAGAAGCAAGGCGCGGCCGGGGGCGAGGCGGATTTCGGTTGTGCCGAGGGTGAGGGCGTTTTGGGCAAGGGTGATGATCTTGTCGGCTGGCATGCTGCCATAGGGGAGGCCGGTGCCGAGGGCGATGGCGTGGCTTATGTTGAAGAAGCCAATTGGCCGGCGAGAGTGCTCTACGGCGCCCCCCTCTGTCCTGCCGGACATCTCCCCCTCAGGGGGGGAGATTGCGCTCCCATCTTTGCTTTCGCCAATCACCAATGTTGAGCTGCGGGCGCGGACAGCGAAGCTGCCAATCTCCCCCCTTGAGGGGGAGATGTCCGACAGGACAGAGGGGGGTGTGAAGGAATGCCAACCTGCGAGAGAAGCCAACTGCCTCTCCGACAAATCCCTCGCGCGGACCAAACGGCCTTTCTCGGCGACCATCCTGAGCACGGCAACAGCAATATCGCGCGCTGCATCGTCTTCCACCGTGACCAGCGGTCTCGCGTTCTGCCCATCGCCCGCGACAGACACCCGCCATCGAACTCCCGCATCGGTGCGCATTGCAGCAAGCCGCACATCGGCCGTCACCGAATCCAGCCCCAGCTGCCCGCCGCCGTCCACGACGACCGACACCTTCGGGCCGAGCCGTTGCGTTAGCCCAGTCTCTTCGACCGCTGCCCTGATCCGTTCCGCCAAAGGCCGGGGATCGACGATCTCCTGAGGATCGATGCCGGCAAGCGGCCCGGTCTCGACCGGCACACCGGTGCGCACCGCGATGCCCAGCGCATCGACCTCCGCCGCCAGCACGGTCGCGCTTTCCGCCGTCAGGCCGCGTATCTGCAGGCTGCCGCGCGCGGTGACTTCCATGATGCCATTGCCAAGCCGCAATGCGGATTCGGCCAGTCCGATCAAAAACTTCGGCGACAATTCTCCCGCGACCGGGTTGAGCCGCACCAGCAGGCCGTCGCCGGTCTGCATCGGCGCTGACAGGGCGGGGCAGGCGCCACGACGTGAGAAGTCGTTCATGCCGCCACCCCAAGCGCTTCCGCCTCGGCAATCAGGGCCGTGAGATCGTCGTCGATGGAATTGCGCAAGGGATGCCATAGGCCACGCCGGCGCGCCGACAGCAAGCGCTCGGCGATGATTTTTGCGGCGGCGGGGTTCTCGCGCAGGATGAAGGCGCGGACGGCTGGATTGCCGACATACGCATCGTGAACGGCCTCGATCAGCGTTCCCGATATGGCATGAGTGGTTTCGGCGAAGCCGACCAGCCGGTCGACCGTTTCGGCGAATTCGGAAGCGCCGCGCGGGCCATGGCGCATCTGGCCCGATATGAAGCGCGGATTGACGGCGCGGGCGCGCACGACGCGGGCCACCGCCTCGCCAACCGAGCGCGGCTTCGGCTTTTGCGGGTCCGTGGTGTCGAGCACGATGACGTCGGCATTTCTGCCGAGGGCCGCCAGGGCTGCCGAAAAACCACCGATGAAGGCGACGTCGGCGGAGCCTTCGAGGATGTCGCGGCCGGGGTCGTCGCCGGTGTGGACGAGAAGATCAGCCTCGGCGATGCGACCCTCGAAGGCGCCGGGCGCCGAGACGCCTTCGCCCACCGCACCGCCATAGGCGTGCGAGGTGGCGTCGAGATAGGCGCGGCCGACCTCTTCGCGCACTTCCCAATCGCCGGAGGACAAAAGATCCTCGACGCCGGCGCCATAGGTGCCGGGCGAGGTGCCGAAAATGCGTGGGCTGACCTTGCCATCGGCGCGGGTCCTCGCCGCGAGCGGGTTTTCCGAATCCTCCTCGTCACGCGCGGCAACGGCGTTGGCGGCGGCATCGATCAGTGCGATCTGGGTCGGGAACATGTCGCGAAACAGGCCTGATATGCGCCAGGTGACGTCGACACGTGGGCGGCCAAGCGTGGCCAGCGGCAGCACTTCGATGCCGGTGATACGGCCGGTCGCAGGGTCCCATTGCGGCCGGCAGCCCATCAGCGCCAGCCCTTGCGCGATCTCCTCGCCGCCGGTGCGCAGCGAAGCGGAGCCCCAGAGATCGATGACCAGCGAGCGCGGCCAGTCGCCATGCGATTGCATGTAGCCGCGCACGACCTCTTCCGCCGCTGCCTTGCCCAGGTCATAGGCGGTCGGCGTCGGCATGGTGCGCGGATCCGACGTGAACAGATTGCGGCCGGTGGGCAGCACGTCCGAGCGCCCCCGCCCGGGCGCGCCTGCCGGACCGGCCTTGACGTGGCGGCCATCGAGTGCGGCAAGCAGCGCCATCTTCTCCGAATCAGCGCTTTGGCGGCGCATCGCATCGAGCTCGTCATCGGGAGCGCGGCCGTAGATATGCAGCCCGTCCTTGATGGCGAAATCCTTGAGGTCGCAGAGCCAGGCGTCAATGCGGCGCAACGCTTCATCGGGCGCGTCGGTCGTGGCGACGCCGGCTTCGGAGGCGACGCCGGTCTTCTGCGCCGTCTCGACGATCAGCTTGGCAAGGCGGTCACGGCGGCGGCGGTCGAGCCCGTCGGCCTGGGCGTATTCGTCGACCAACCGTTCCAGCTTGTGCTGGTTCTCGTCCAGGCCGGCGCCGGTCAGCGGCGGCGGCAGGTGGCCAAGGGTGACGGCGGCGATGCGCCGCTTGGCCTGTGCCGCTTCGCCGGGGTTGGAGACGATGAAGGGATAGATGACGGGCAGGGGACCGGTGACGATCTCGGGAAAGCAGTTTTCCGAAAGCGCGACCGTCTTGCCGGGCAGCCATTCCAGCGTGCCATGCGCGCCGACATGGACCAGCGCGTGGATGCCCAGCGACTTGCGCAGCCACAAGCCGAAGGCGATCAGCGCATGGCGCGGCGGCAGTGTCGGGTCGTGATAGTCGGCGCGGCGGTCGGCCGAGCGGCCGCGGTCGGGGGCGAGGGCCACAGTGACGTTGCCGAAGGTGGCGGCACGGAAGGGGAATTTGGCGAGGGTAGGTGCGTGAGTACCCCCCTCTGTCCTGCCGGACATCTCCCCCGCAAGGGGGGAGATTGGCAGTGCCGCCGCCTGCGCCTCTTCTGCAACGCTTGAGATTAGCGAAAGCGCAGATGACAGCTCAATCTCCCCCCTTGCGGGGGAGATGTCCGGCAGGACAGAGGGGGGTGCCTCGCGCAAACCTAACTCGTCCTCTGCCTTCCCCCAAGCAGCCTCTACAGCAACCATTGCCGCCTTCGGCAATTCGGTCGAAGAGGCGAGATAGTCGTCAAGCTTCAGCCCGTGGCTGGACGTTTCCAGGCTCTCCAGCAACGCACGCGGCGTCTCCGGAATCCCCTCAACTCCATAGCCCTGTTCGCTCAAGTCATGCAGCATCGCCAACACGCTGGACGGCACGTCGAGGCCGACGGCGTAGCCGGTGCGGCCGGGGGCGCTCGGATAATCCGGGATCAGGATGGCGAGCTTGCGCCCGGCGCGGGGCGTCTGCTGCAGGCGGATGAAGGCCGCGACGCGGTCAGCCACCTGCGCGACGCGATCGGGTTCCGGTCGGTTGGCGAAGGCGCGGTGGCCAAGCGCGGGATCGGTCTCGCTCTCGCCCTTGAAGGAGATCGCGCCGGCGAGGATGCGGCCGTCGAGTTCGGGCAGCACGACATGCATGGCGAGGTCGGCGGGCGCCAGGCCGCGCTGGTTGTTTTCCCAGATATCGCGGCGGGTGGTGGCGACGATGACCTGGAAGACGGGCACGCCGGCGCGGTCGAACAGAGTTTCGACGCCGGGCTCGGCGCCGGAAGCGAAAGCGGTCGCGGTGATGATGGCGGCGGGTTTCAGGAAGGCCAGTGACGTTTCCACGAACGCCAGGGATGCTGGGTCCTTGAGGCTGGAGACGAAGATGGGGACGGGGTTGATGCCGCGCTGCCGCAGCGCCTCAAACAGGGCGTCGATGGGCGCGACATCGGCGGCCAGCAGCATCGAGCGGTAGAACAGGATGGGCACGACGCTTCCCTCCCCCTCGAGGGGAGGGTGGCCCGAAGGGCCGGGTGGGGTCGGTACGACCGGACTCGACGTCTCTTTGAGTCGGCGCGTCTCAGAGAGGACCCCACCCCCGGCCTGCGGCCGGACCCTCCCCTCGAGGGGGAGGGGGACGACGCTGCGTTCGGGGTCGTAGTAACCGGCTTTCGGCACTGCGACCGGCTCTGCTACGTCCGCATCGGACCCCGCTAACCTTGCCAACCTTCGCACCAGCGCGCTCATATTCGCCAGGCCGCCCTCGCGGAAATAGTCGAGCAAGCCGTCGAGTTCTTCGCGCGGCAGCGTCGAGGCTTCGATCAGCCTTAGGTCCTCGTCGCGGCATTCGCCAGGCAGCAGCGCCAGTTTTATACCGCGCGCCCGCGCCGTCGAGGCAAGCTGGTCGCAGCCGTAGCGCCACCAGTCGTAACCGCCGAGGATGCGGACGAGGATGATTTTGGCGTGACGGGCGACGCTGTCGACCCAGAGGTCGACGGACATGGGATGGCGCAAGTCGCGCAGTGCCGCCAGCCGCATCGAGGGCAGGCGGTCGGCGTCGGCCTTCCACGCTGCCGCCAGTCCGGCGAGGTCGCTGTCGGTGAAGGACAGGGCCACGATATCCGCCGGCGTCTGCCGCAGATCGACCGGCTCGGCGAGGTCGTCGAGCGAGGCGGATGTCGTGGTTAGGATGTGCATCGCAACCTGTGTCCGAAATCAGCCGGCGAGTATACGCTCGATAGCCGGGCGGTTCAGCCCCTTGAGGCCGATGACGACAAGGCGCGAGCGGCGGTCGTCCTGCGCCGTCCAGGCGCGGTCATAGTAGTGGTTGACGCGCGGCCCGACGGCCTGCAGCAGCAGCCGCATCGGCTTGCCGCCGACCTCGACGAAGCCTTTCACACGCAGCACGTTCTCTTCCTCGGCAGCCGTGGCGACGCGTTTCGCCAATTCGTCCGGATTGGCGATCGAGGCAATGTCGACGATGAACGTATCGAAGTCGTCATGCTCATGGTCGAAGGCGCCGTCGTGATGGGACTTGCGGTTCTCGATATCGTCCTCGACCGCGAGTCCGAGGCCGAGCAGCACGGAGGGATCCACCTTGCCATGCGACGTCGGCACGATCTTCACCGCGCGGGCGGAGTGTTCGTTGATGATGGCGTTGGCGCGGGCGGTGCCGGTGGCGTCCATCAGGTCGCTTTTCGACAGGATGATCAGGTCGGCGCAAGCGATCTGGTCCTCGAACACTTCCTCGACCGGGTCGTCGTGGTCGAGCGTCTCGTCCTGGGCGCGCTGCACCTGGAGTGCCTCCATGTCGTTGGCGACGCGTCCCTCGGCCAATGCCGGCCCGTCGACCACGGCGATGACGCCATCAACGGTCACGCGGCTTTTCACGCTCGGCCACTGGAAAGCCTGGACCAGCGGCTTGGGCAAAGCGAGGCCGGAAGTCTCGATCAGGATGTGGTCGACCTTCGGAGTCAGCGCGAGGATCTGGTCGAGCGCCGGCACGAAATCGTCGGCGACGGTGCAGCAGATGCAGCCATTGGCCAGTTCGACGATGTTTTCCTCGGGGCAGGTGTCGATGCCGCAGCCCTTCAGGATCTCGCCGTCGATGCCGATGTCGCCGAACTCGTTGACGATGATGGCAATACGCTTGCCGCCGGCGTTTTCCAGGAGATGGCGGACCAGCGTCGTCTTGCCGGCGCCGAGAAAGCCGGTGACGACGGTGCAGGGGACGCGGGAGACGGAAGCAGTCATTTCAAGTCCTTCAACAGGTCGAGGGGAGGGATGCGGGCAACAAGGCCGCGCTTCAGGCTATCGGGGCGGCCGCGCCACGGGATCAAACCGTCGGCCGAGGTGGCGAAGAGCTTCGCGCCGGTGACGAGATCGCTGCCACTGGTTGCCGTCAGGTCGCCGAAGACATAACTCCAGCACCCGTCGCGCAGGATGGCGGCGCTGAGCCGCCGCTTGCAATTGCCGAGACATTCGACGCTGCTGATGCGAATGTTGTCGCCCGACGCGGCGCGTCGCGTGTCGTCCGCCAGCAGTTCGCCGGCGCGGGGATGGGCGTCGGAGCCGGTTTCATCGCGGCAGGAGGCGCAGACGATCACGGTGACGCCAGCCAAGGCATCATCATGGCCGGACGAAACATCCGCTGTGCCAGCCGAAAAACTGCTGTCGTGGTCCAAAGATCGTGCTCCTTGCCCGGAAACCCGCCGGACGATCGGATTCTGTAGTCGCAGACGGCAGGTCTCCTGGCTCGCGGGTCATTGCCTTGGGTAGCCGCCTTCCCGGGATCACCCCAGTGGCTTTCGGCCTTGGCTCTTCGCTTACAGTTGCGGGGACAGCCGCGGATTTGGGATTTCGTCCCTCACCGCATTCCCTCTTAGCTCCTCTCGTTGAAGAGAAGAGACCGTCTGTACCGGATTTAGGCTTTTGCAGGCGGCAGTGTCAACGCGGCTTACGACACGGCGATGTCGGCCAGCGCCGGACCCAAGTCACCGGCGGGCGTCACTTCCATGCGCTCAAGGCCAAGCCAGCCCTGCATCTGTTTCAATTCCTCGAAGAGCTGAGCAGCGGTTTCAGGCGGCGCACCGGACTCGGCATAGGTGGCATGGACGCGCAGGGCACTGGCCGGCCGGTCGGCCTTGAGGTCGACGCGCGCGACGATCCTGTCGCCGAGCAGGAACGGCAGGACATAATAGCCGTATTGCCGCTTGTCGGCCGGCGTGTAGATTTCGATGCGGTAGTGGAAATCGAACAGCCGCTCGGTGCGCGAGCGTTCGAAGACCACCGGGTCAAACGGCGCCAGCAGGGCGCGTGCCTCGACCTTGCGCGGCAGACGGGCATCCTTGTGAAGATAAGCTGGCTTGTCCCAGCCTTCGACGCGCACCGGCAGCAATTCGCCTGTTTCAACCAGTTCCTCCAGCCGGCCTTTCATGTCGGCCGGCGACAGGCGGAAATAGTCGCGCAAATCGCCTGATGTCGCGATGCCGTGGGCTCGGGCGGAAATGCGCAGCAATTCGCGGTGCGCGTCCTCGGCGGCCGGAACCGGAAGATCGAGGATCGCCTGCGGCAGCACACGCTCGGGCAGGTCATAGAAGCGTTCGAAACCGCGACGGTGCGCCGTAGTGATGCGTCCGGCCCAGAACAGCCATTCGAAGGCATGCTTGGCATGGCTCCAGCCCCACCAGCCACCCGAGCCCTTCTGGCCCTCGAGCGCGGAGGCGGCGGTCGGGCCGCGCTCGACGACCTGGCGGTAGATCTCTTCGACATAGGCGGCGTGCTCGCGGCCCCATTTGGCAAGGCCCAGATACATTTCGTCGCCGCGCTCGGCCCGTTGCATGCGCCAGCGCATCAGCGGGTATGTCTTGACCGGCAGGAAAGAGGCCTCATGCGCCCAATATTCGAAGACCGTGCGCTTGCGCGTCATGGCCGCATTGTCGAGCAAGGCGAGAGGGTAAGGGCCAAGGCGCGAATAGAGCGGCATATAATGAGCGCGCACCACCGCGCTGACGGAATCGATCTGCAGCAGACCGGTTCGAGCCAGCACGCGGGCAAAATGGCGGCGGTCTGGCGTAGCTGTTGGGCGGGGATCGAGAAAACCTTGGGCGGCAAGCGCGATGCGCCGGGCCATGGGGAGCGAGATCTTTTCCTTCATGCAGGCGTCACTCTGAGGGCGATGATCGGTGATTCCGGACAATGCTAGCAGGGTTTTGGCAGCAACCATGTCAGGAGAGAAAAGTGGAGTAAAAAGCGAAGGAAATCAAACAGGAGCGGATCGGACCAGTTTGCCGCGATAAGCCGTCCAGGTCAGTGTTTTGAACAAGGTTTGACTTGCTTCGCTGGAAGTGCTGCGCTAACCCTCGCCGCGTTGCAGCATAGGCCCTTAAAACGGTTCAGCGGTTAAACTGTCACGCTTCCGCATTAGGGTCCGGTGCTGTAATCAACGTGGATTGGCGCCAACGGAAAGCCGAGCATGAACGCACTATTGAGCTCATACCTGCCCATCGTCCTGTTCATCGGCGTGGCGCTGGTTGTCGGCCTGGCGCTGCTGGCCGCACCCTTCCTGGTGGCTTACCGCAACCCCGATCCCGAAAAGCTTTCCGCCTACGAGTGCGGTTTCAACTCGTTCGACGACGCCCGCATGAAGTTCGACATCCGATTCTACCTGGTGTCGATCCTGTTCATCATCTTCGACCTGGAAGTGGCCTTCCTGTTTCCGTGGGCGGTGTCGTTCTCGAAGATCGGAATGCTCGGCTTCTGGTCGATGATGGTGTTTCTGGCGGTGCTGACCATCGGCTTTGCCTATGAATGGAAAAAAGGAGCGCTGGAATGGGATTGAACGACAGTTCAGGCACCCTCGTCGCGCCGAAGCCTAAAGGTATCCTCGATCCCAATACCGGCCGGCCGGTAGGGGGAGACGATCCCTTCTTCCTCGAGATCAACAACGAACTGGCCGACAAGGGCTTTCTCGTCACCTCGACAGAGGCGCTGATTACCTGGGCGCGCAGCGGTTCGCTGATGTTCATGACCTTCGGTCTTGCCTGCTGCGCGGTCGAGATGATCCACACCTCGATGCCGCGTTATGACTCGGAGAGGTTCGGCGTCGCGCCGCGCGCGTCTCCGCGCCAGTCCGACATCATGATCGTCGCCGGCACGCTGACCAACAAGATGGCGCCGGCGCTGCGCAAGGTCTACGACCAGATGCCGGAACCGCGCTACGTCATCTCGATGGGCTCCTGCGCCAATGGCGGCGGCTACTACCACTATTCCTATTCGGTGGTGCGTGGCTGCGACCGCATCGTGCCGGTCGACATCTATGTGCCCGGCTGCCCGCCGAGCGCCGAAGCGCTGCTTTACGGCATTCTTCTCTTGCAGAAGAAGATCCGCCGCACCGGCACGATCGAACGGTAAATCCATGACCGCATCCCTGAGCGAACTGTCGACCTATCTCGGCGAGAAGCTGATCGACCGCGTGAATGACGCTGATATCGCCTATGGTGAGCTTACCATTGGCGTCGAGCCGCGCGATCTGGTCGAGGTCATGACCTTCCTGCGCGACGATGCGCGCTGCCAGTTCATCTCGATCATCGACGTCTGCGGCGCCGACTATCCGTCACGCGCCAAGCGCTTCGACGTCGTCTACCATCTTCTGTCGCCGAAGCAGAATGTGCGCATCCGCGTCAAGGTGCAGGCCGACGAGGAAACCATGGTGCCGTCGATCACCGGCGTCTTTCCGGGTGCCGACTGGTTCGAGCGCGAGACCTACGATCTCTACGGCGTGCTGTTCTCGGGCCATCCCGATCTGCGCCGCCTGCTGACTGATTACGGTTTCGAAGGCCACCCGCTGCGCAAGGATTTCCCGCTGACCGGCTTCGTCGAGGTGCGCTACGACGACGAAGCCAAGCGCGTCATCTACGAGCCTGTGGAATTGAAGCAGGAATTCCGCAATTTCGATTTTTTGTCCCCGTGGGAAGGTACTGATTACGTCCTGCCGGGTGACGAGAAGGCAAAGCAGTAAATGGCTGAAACCTCCGTCCGCAATTTTAACATCAACTTTGGGCCTCAACACCCTGCGGCGCATGGTGTTTTGAGGTTGGTCCTTGAACTCGACGGCGAAGTCGTCGATCGCGTCGATCCGCATATCGGGCTCTTGCATCGCGGCACGGAAAAGCTGATCGAGGCCAAGACCTATCTGCAGGCGATCCCCTATCTGGACCGGCTCGACTATTGCGCGCCGATGAACCAGGAGCACGCCTTCGCGCTGGCTGCCGAGCGTCTGCTCGGCATCGAGGTGCCGAAGCGCGGCCAGCTGATCCGCGTGCTCTACTGCGAAATCGGCCGCATCATGTCGCACATCCTCAATGTGACGACGCAGGCGATGGACGTCGGTGCGCTGACGCCGCCGCTGTGGGGCTTCGTCGAGCGCGAAAAGCTGATGGTGTTCTATGAGCGCGCCTCCGGTTCGCGCATGCATGCCGCCTATTTCCGTCCGGGTGGTGTCCATCAGGACCTGCCGCAGAAGCTGGTCGAGGATATCGGCAAATGGATCGATCCGTTCCTCAAGTCGATCGACGACCTTGATCAACTGCTGACCGGCAATCGCATCTTCAAACAGCGCAATGTCGATATCGGCATCGTAACGCTGGCCGATGCCTGGGCCTGGGGTTTTTCCGGAGTCATGGTGCGCGGCTCGGGCGCTCCTTGGGATCTGCGCAAGTCGCAACCCTATGAATGCTATTCGGAAATGGATTTCGACATTCCGATCGGCAAGAACGGCGACTGCTTCGACCGTTACCTCGTGCGCATGGAAGAAATGCGCCAGTCTGCAAAAATCATGCGCCAGTGCGTCGATCTCTTGCTGGGCAAGGAAAGCACCGGTCCAGTGTCGAACCTCGACGGCAAGGTGGTGCCGCCCAAGCGTCAGGCGATGAAGCGCTCGATGGAAGCGCTGATCCACCACTTCAAGCTCTACACCGAGGGTTATCGCGTGCCGGCCGGCGAGGTCTATGCGGCGGTCGAGGCGCCGAAGGGTGAATTCGGCGTCTATCTGATCTCCGATGGCTCCAACAAGCCCTACCGCTGCAAGCTGCGCGCGCCCGGCTTCGCGCATCTGCAGGCCATGGATTTCCTCTGTCGCGGCCACATGCTGGCCGACGTCACCGCCGTTCTCGGCTCCCTCGACATCGTGTTTGGTGAGGTCGATCGCTAAATGTCAGTCCGCCGTCTCGCAGAAGCCAGCGTCCAGCCAGCATCCTTCGCCTTCAACCGCGCGAATGCGGCCGCGGCGAAGCAATGGATCAAGAAGTACCCGAAGGGCCGCGAACCGTCGGCCATCATCCCGCTTCTGATGCTGGCGCAGGAGCAGGAAGGCTGGGTGACGAAGGCGGCGATCGAGACGATCTCCGACATGCTCGGCATGCCCCGTATCCGTGGCCTCGAGGTGGCGACCTTCTACACCCAATATCAGTTGAACCCGGTCGGCACGCGCGCGCATATCCAGGTCTGCGGCACCACGCCCTGCATGTTGCGCGGCTCGGAAGCGCTGATGGATGTCTGCCGGTCAAAGATCCATCACGACCAGTTCCACACCAACGACAAGGGCACCTTGTCGTGGGAAGAGGTCGAATGCCTCGGCGCCTGCGTCAACGCGCCGATGGTCATGGTGTTCAAGGATACTTTCGAAGACCTCACCCCCGAACGGCTGGCCGAGATCATCGACCTCTATGATGCGGGCAAGGGCGCCTCGGTAACGCCGGGGCCGCAGAACGGCCGCACGGGCTCGGAGCCGGCCTCCGGCCTCACCAGCCTGAAGAGCGAAAAGGCGATTCTCAAGTCGACCCGCGATAGGGAAGCCAGGGAGGCGGCCAAGGCCGCCAAGGCGGCGCCTGATGCGATCATCGCCACGGTCGCGCCAGTAGCAGCTGACGCTCCGGTTGCGCCGTCGAAGGCCAGCAAGCCGAAAACCGATGCGCCGGAAACCAGCCCGGCGCTGAAATCGCCTTCGCCGGTCAAAGTGGCGCCGGCCGTTGAAAAGGCGGCGAGCGTTTCGGCACCGTTGCATTCGGCCGCCAATGCCAACAAGGCGGACCCCGAGGTCGAGCAGGTTTCCAAGCAGCGCAGCGGCCCGAAGAACAAAGCCGAGCCGGCGACCGCCTTCAAAGCACCGGAAGTCAAAGTGCCGGCGGCGAAAGCCGCCAAGCCTTCCAAGCCTTCCAAGCCGTCGCTGGAGGACAAGAACCGTCCAGCCGGCATCGACAGGCCGGCACTGGTCGACGACCTCAAGCTGATCTCGGGCGTCGGGCCGAAGATCGAAGGCATCCTGCATTCCCTTGGCATCTTCACTTTCGCGCAGATCGCATCGTGGAAGAAGGCCGAGCGTGAGTGGGTGGACGGCTATCTCTCGTTCCAGGGCCGCATCGAGCGTGACGACTGGGTCAAGCAGGCCAAGGCGCTAGCCAAGGGTGGCGTCGCCGAATACATCCGCGTCTTCGGCAAGAAGCCGGTCTGAGGGACGAAAAATGCTTCAGGACAAAGATCGCATCTTCACCAACATCTACGGCCTGTTCGACAAGTCGCTGGCCGGCGCGCAGGCGCGCGGCGCCTGGGACAACACACCCGGCATCGTCGCCAAGGGACGCGACTGGATCGTCAACGAGATGAAGGCGTCGGGCCTGCGCGGCCGCGGCGGCGCAGGCTTTCCGACGGGCCTCAAATGGTCGTTCATGCCCAAGCAGAGCGACGGCCGGCCGAGCTACCTCGTCATCAATGCCGACGAGTCCGAGCCGGGCACCTGCAAGGACCGCGACATCCTGCGCAATGACCCGCACACGCTGGTCGAGGGGGCGCTGCTTGCCGGTTTCGCGATGGGTGCGATCGCCGCCTACATCTATGTACGCGGCGAGTTCGTCCGTGAGCGCGAGGCGCTGCAGCGGGCGATCGACGAGGCCTATGAGGCCAAGCTGATCGGCAAGAACAACACCTCCGGCTATGATTTCGAAATCTACATGCACCACGGCGCCGGCGCCTATATCTGCGGCGAGGAGACAGCACTCCTCGAAAGCCTCGAAGGCAAGAAGGGCCAGCCCAGGCTGAAGCCGCCATTTCCGGCCAATGTCGGCCTTTATGGTTGTCCGACCACGGTCAACAATGTCGAATCGATCGCCGTGGCGCCAACCATTCTGCGCCGCGGTGCTGCCTGGTTCTCGTCCATCGGCCGGCCCAACAATGTCGGCACCAAGCTGTTCTGCATCTCCGGCCACGTCAACAATCCGTGCACGGTCGAAGAGGCGATGTCGATCCCGTTCCGCGAGCTGATCGAGACGCATTGCGGCGGCATTCGCGGCGGCTGGGACAATCTCTTGGCGGTCATCCCCGGCGGTGCATCGGTGCCCCTGGTGCCGGCCGAGCAGATCATCGATACGCCGATGGATTTCGACGCATTGCGCGACCTCAAGTCCGGCCTCGGTACGGCGGCTGTCATCGTCATGGACAAGTCGACCGATATCGTGAAGGCGATCGCTCGGCTTTCCTACTTCTACAAGCACGAGAGCTGCGGCCAGTGCACGCCGTGCCGCGAAGGCACCGGCTGGATGTGGCGGGTGATGGAGCGGCTGGTGCGCGGCGAGGCGCAGAAGCGCGAAATCGACATGCTGCTCGACGTCACCAAGCAGGTCGAGGGTCACACGATCTGCGCGCTGGGCGATGCGGCGGCATGGCCGATCCAGGGCCTGATGCGGCATTTCCGCGGCGAGGTGGAGCGGCGCATCGACGAGTTTTCGCGCAGCGCGCACCGGGCCGAGCCGGTGATGGTGGCGGCGGAATAGAAGAATTTTTTTGGATGCGGGCGAGAGCCCGAAGGGAAATACGGGCAAGTGCCCGATCTGAGACAACCGGGGCGGGCGAACGAAGAAACGACCAGGAGAATCTATGGCGCCGTATTCGACACCCAATCCACTGATGCCCAATTTGGACCAGCTCGAGAAAATGAACCAGGACCTGACCAGGATGATGCCGAAGGAGATGGCCAGTGCCGTCAACCTTCTCGTACATCCCGTGGCGGGTGTGGCGGCGATGTCGGCGCTTGGCCTCGGGTTCGCCAATCACGCATTCGGCGTCTGGCTGGGCGCGCTTTCGGGGGCGGCTGAGGCCTCGCAACGGCTGCTGCAGCCGATCGTCGATGATTTCGAGGCGCGCGTCGCGCAGTTCGACGATCCGAGCCCGTCCTCCACCAGGGCGCGCGCGACAGCGAAAACCATGATTGCCGAGGCGCAGTCCTTTGCCCAGGAAGTCACGGACATTGCCGCGAAGGAACCGGCCGCTGCAGTGCCGGCGGCGAATGCCGTCCCGGCGGCCGGCGACGCCGCCGATGTGCTGATGCCAGAGGATTTCAGACAGCCCAAGGCGATAGAAAAGCCGGCAGAACCGGCGGACCTCAAGGCCATATCGGGTATCGGTCCCAAGCTGGAAAAGGTTCTCAACGGCCTGGGCATCTGGACCTATGCCCAGATCGCGGCATGGACGCCGCAAGAGGTTGCCTGGGTCGAGGACTATCTGTCGCTCGGCGGACGTATCGGCCGCGACGACTGGACGGCCCAAGCGGCGGCGCTCGCCGTCACGAAGTGAATGAAATGCCCGGTGTGGTTTCGACCATGCCCGGAAAAAGAGATTGCGGGAACTCCGCAGGGGTTTGAGGCGAATGGCAAAGCTCAAGGTCGACGGGAAAGAGATCACTGTACCCGACCACTACACGCTGCTGCAGGCGGCGGAAGACGCTGGCGCGGAAGTGCCGCGCTTCTGCTTCCATGAGCGGCTGTCGATCGCCGGCAATTGCCGGATGTGCCTGATCGAGGTGAAGGGCGGACCGCCCAAGCCGCAGGCTTCCTGTGCCATGGGCGTGCGCGACCTGCGCCCCGGCCCGAATGGCGAGGCGCCGGAAATCTTCACCAACACGCCGATGGTCAAGAAGGCCAGGGAAGGCGTGATGGAGTTCCTGCTGATCAACCATCCTCTGGATTGCCCGATCTGCGACCAAGGCGGCGAATGCGACCTGCAGGACCAGGCGATGGCCTTCGGCGTCGATTCCTCGCGCTATCATGAAAACAAGCGCGCGGTCGAAGACAAGTATATCGGGCCTCTGGTCAAGACGGTGATGAACCGCTGCATCCATTGCACGCGCTGCGTCCGCTTCACCACGGAAGTCGCCGGCATCTCCGAACTCGGCCTGATCGGCCGTGGCGAGGACGCCGAGATCACCACCTATCTCGAAAGCGCGATGACCTCGGAGCTGCAGGGCAATGTCATCGACCTGTGTCCGGTCGGCGCCCTTACCTCGAAACCCTTTGCGTTCCAGGCGCGGCCGTGGGAGCTAACCAAGACCGAATCCATCGACGTGATGGACGCGGTCGGCTCGGCGATCCGCGTCGACAGCCGGGGCCGCGAAGTGATGCGCATCCTGCCGCGCGTCAACGAAGCGGTGAACGAGGAGTGGATTTCCGACAAGACCCGCTTCATCTGGGACGGCCTGCGCACGCAGCGCCTCGACCGCCCCTATGTGCGCAAGGACGGCAAGCTGGTTCCGGCAAGCTGGGCCGAGGCGTTCGCCGCGATCAAGGACGAGGTGTCGAAGACCGCTCCCGAGAAAATCGGCGCCATTTCAGGCGATCTCGCCGCGGTCGAGGAAATCTACGCGCTGAAGCTGCTGATGGCCTCGCTCGGTTCAAGAAATATCGACTGCCGCCAGGACGGTGCCGCCCTCGATCCGGCGCTTGGCCGTGCGAGCTATATCTTCAACCCGACCATTGAAGGCATCGAGCAGGCCGATGCGGTGCTGATCATCGGCGCCAACCCGCGCTACGAAGCCTCGGTGCTCAACGCCCGCATCCGCAAGCGCTGGCGGATCGGCAATTTGCCGGTCGGTGTCGTCGGCGATGTCGGCGACACGCGCTATGACTACGAACAGCTGGGCGCCGGCCCGGATTCGCTGAAGGATCTGGCGGACGGCAACGGCAAGTTCTTCCAGGTGCTTAAGAAGGCGACACGTCCGCTTGTTATCGTCGGCCAGGGCGCGCTGGCGCGCGCCGATGGCGCGGCCGTGCTCGGCCAGGCGGCAAAACTAGCCGCCGCTGTGAACGCTGCTCGCGCGGACTGGAACGGCTTTGCCGTACTGCACAATGCGGCCGGACGTGTCGGCGGCCTCGATCTCGGCTTCGTGCCGGGCGAGGGCGGCAAGAATGTTGCCGGCATGCTGGGCGACATGGAGCTGCTGTTCCTGCTCGGCGCCGACGAGATCGACATGGCCAAGACCGGCGGCGCCTTCGTCGTCTATATCGGCACGCATGGCGACAAGGGCGCACACCGCGCCAATGTCATCCTGCCGGCTGCCGCCTATACCGAAAAGTCGGCCACCTATGTCAACACCGAGGGCCGCGTGCAGCAGACCAACCGTGCCGGCTTCGCGCCGGGCGAAGCGCGCGAGGACTGGGCGATCCTGCGGGCCCTGTCGGATGTACTGGGCAAGAAACTGTCGTTCGATTCGCTGCCGCAACTGCGCGCAAAACTGTACGGAGAATACCCGCACCTGGCCCGCATCGATCAGGTCGCGGCCGGCAATGCCGAGGACATCGCCAAAGTGGCCAAGCTCGGCGGGCGCCTGAACAAGGGCACCTTCACCTCGCCGGTCAAGGATTTCTACCTGACCAACCCGATCGCGCGGGCATCGGCCGTGATGGCGGAATGCTCGGCGCTGGCCAAGAGCGGCTTCAAGCAGGCGGCGGAATAAGCATGGACACTTTCTTCTCCTTCTACGTGTTGCCGGCGCTGCTGATCCTGTTGAAGTCGGTCGTGCTGATCGTTGTGCTTTTGATCTTCGTCGCCTACATCCTCTACGCCGATCGCAAGATCTGGGCGGCGGTGCAATTGCGCCGCGGCCCGAACGTCGTCGGCCCCTGGGGCACGCTGCAGGCATTCGCCGATCTGCTAAAGTTCGTCTTCAAGGAACCGGTGATCCCGTCCGGCGCCAACAAGGGCGTCTTCCTGCTGGCGCCGCTGGTCTCGGCCGTGCTGGCGATCTCGGCCTGGGCGGTCATCCCGGTCAGCCAGGGCTGGGCGATCGCCAACGTCAATGTCGGCATCCTCTATGTCTTCGCCATTTCCTCGCTCGAGGTCTATGGCGTGATCATGGGCGGCTGGGCGTCCAACTCGAAATATCCATTCCTCGGCGCGCTGCGTTCGGCCGCGCAGATGGTGTCCTACGAAGTCTCGATCGGCTTCGTCATCGTCACCGTGCTGCTCACTGCCGGCTCGCTCAACCTGTCCGAAATCGTGCTGTCGCAGCATGACGGGCTTGGTACGCGGCTTGGCCTGCCCAACACCTTCCTCGATTGGAACTGGTTGGCACTGTTCCCGATGTTCATCATCTTCTTCATCTCGGCACTGGCCGAGACGAACCGTCCGCCTTTCGACCTGGTGGAAGCCGAATCGGAACTGGTCGCCGGGCACATGGTCGAGTACTCGTCGACGCCGTTCCTGCTGTTCTTCCTCGGCGAGTATGTCGCCATCGTACTGATGTGCGCGCTGGCCACCATCCTGTTCCTCGGCGGCTGGCTGCCGCCCTTCGATTTCGCGCCGTTCACCTGGGTGCCGGGCGTCATCTGGTTCGTGCTGAAGGTCTGCTTCGTGTTCTTCGGCATTTCCATGGTGAAGGCCTTCGTGCCGCGCTATCGCTACGACCAGCTGATGCGGCTTGGCTGGAAGGTGTTCCTGCCTATCTCGCTGTTCATGGTGGTCGCCACCGCCGCCGTCCTCAAGATCACGGGGTTTGCGTGATGTCCACTCTTTCCCAAGCCGCAAAATCGCTGCTGCTGCAGGATTTCGTCAGCGCCTTCTTCCTGTCGATGCGCCAGTTCTTCGCGCCGAAGGAGACGATCAACTATCCGCACGAGAAGGGGCCCACCAGCCCGCGCTTCCGGGGCGAGCACGCGTTGCGCCGCTATCCCAATGGCGAGGAACGCTGCATTGCCTGCAAATTGTGCGAGGCCATCTGCCCGGCTCAGGCGATCACCATCGAGGCCGGGCCGCGCCGCAATGACGGCACGCGCCGCACGGTGCGTTACGACATCGACATGGTGAAGTGCATCTATTGCGGCTTCTGCCAGGAAGCCTGCCCGGTCGATGCCATCGTCGAGGGGCCGAATTTCGAATTCGCGACGGAGACGCGCGAGGAACTCTACTACGACAAGGACAGGCTGTTGGCGAATGGCGACCGTTGGGAGCGCGAACTGGCGCGCAACATCTCGCTGGACTCGCCGTACCGCTGATATTTGACGCATGGACGGGGCGAGAGGCCTCGGCCAGAGGATGATCCCGAAAAGTTGCAGCCTTTTCGGACCTGATCATCCTCAGGAATTCTGAGTGGCGCATGTTTCTTTCGATCGGGTCTTTCAACCCGATCGGAACATGGGCTAGGAACACGCAACTTGCCGACCGGAGGCGGTGGCAAAAATCGAAACAGGACGAGCGTCCTGTTCGGACAGGAACATGGGGGAACCCCAATGCTGAGTGGACTAGAGGCGGCCTTTTTCTACCTCTTCGCCTTTGTCGCGGTGGCGTCGGCGTTCATGGTCATTTCGTCGCGCAACCCCGTGCATTCGGTGCTGTTCCTGATCCTGACCTTCTTCAACGCCGCCGGCCTGTTCATGCTGACCGGGGCCGAGTTCCTGGCGATGATCCTGCTCGTCGTCTATGTCGGCGCGGTCATGGTGCTGTTCCTGTTCGTGGTCATGATGCTCGACGTCGATTTCGCCGAGATGAAGGAAGGTGCCCTGCAGTATGCGCCGATCGGCGCCATGGTCGGGCTGATCCTGGCGGCGGAGCTGATCGTCGTGCTAGGCGGCTATACATTCGCGCCGCAGCTCGCCTCTACGGTCTCGAAACCCATCCCGGATCTCGCGGCGCGGACAAATACGGCCGCACTCGGCGACATCCTCTATACCGACTACCTCTACTACTTCCAGATTTCGGGCCTCATCCTGCTGGTCGCCATGATCGGTGCCATCGTACTGACGCTGCGCCACAAACCGGGGATCAAGCGGCAGTCGATCGCGGCCCAGGTCGGCCGCACGCCGGCGACGGGCATGGAAATCCGCAAGGTCAAGACAGGCGAGGGACTCTGAGATGGTTGTCGGCATCGCGCATTACCTGACCGTATCGGCGATCCTGTTCACGCTCGGTGTGTTCGGCATCTTCCTGAACCGCAAGAACGTCATCGTCATCCTGATGTCGGTCGAGCTGATCCTGCTCGCGGTCAACATCAATTTCGTCGCCTTTTCGGCCGCACTTGGCGACCTGGTCGGCCAGGTGTTCGCGCTGTTCGTGCTGACGGTCGCGGCGGCCGAGGCCGCCATCGGACTTGCCATTCTCGTCGTCTTCTTCCGCAACCGCGGCTCGATCGCGGTCGAAGACGTGAACATGATGAAGGGTTGACGGAACCACCATGTATCAGGCCATCGTCTTCCTTCCCCTGCTCGGCTTCCTGATCGTCGGCCTGTTCGGCACGTCGCTAGGCGCCAAGGCGTCCGAATACATCACCTCCGGCTTCCTGGTGATCGCGGCCGTGCTGTCCTGGATCGCCTTCTTCACCGTCGGTTTCGGCCATGGCGAGGTGTTCACCGTGCCGGTGCTGCGCTGGATCCAGTCGGGCGGACTGGAAGCGTCCTGGGCGCTGCGCATCGACACGCTGACGGTTGTGATGCTGGTGGTGGTCAACACGGTGTCGGCGCTGGTCCACATCTATTCGATCGGCTACATGCACCACGATCCGAACCGCCCGCGCTTCTTCGCCTATCTGTCGCTGTTCACCTTCGCCATGCTGATGCTGGTGACGGCGGACAATCTGGTGCAGATGTTCTTCGGCTGGGAAGGGGTGGGCCTCGCCTCCTACCTGCTGATCGGCTTCTGGTACAAGAAGCCGTCGGCCAATGCCGCGGCGATCAAGGCCTTCGTCGTCAACCGAGTGGGCGATTTCGGCTTTGCGCTCGGCATCTTCGGCTTGTTCGTGCTGTTCGGCTCGGTCAATCTCGGCACTATCTTCGCCAATGCGGCTACGTTCGTTCCGGCCGAAGGCGCGCCACAAGGCGCCGCCGTGCTGACCTTCCTTGGCTATGCGCTGGACAAGCAGGCGGCCATGACGATCGTCTGCCTGCTCTTGTTCATGGGTGCCATGGGCAAGTCGGCGCAGGTGCCGCTGCACACCTGGCTGCCGGACGCCATGGAAGGCCCGACGCCGGTTTCCGCACTGATCCATGCCGCCACCATGGTGACGGCCGGCGTGTTCATGCTGGCGCGCCTGTCGCCGCTTTTCGAACTGTCGCATTCGGCACTGATGGTGGTCACCTTCATCGGCGCCTTCACCGCCTTTTTCGCGGCGACGGTCGGCCTGGTGCAGAACGACATCAAGCGCGTCATCGCCTATTCGACCTGTTCGCAGCTCGGCTACATGTTCGTGGCGCTCGGCGTCGGCGCCTATGGCGCGGCGATCTTCCACCTGTTCACGCATGCCTTCTTCAAGGCACTGCTGTTCCTCGGCTCCGGCTCCGTCATTCACGCCGTTTCCGACGAGCAGGACATGCGCAGGATGGGCGGCTTGCGGACGCTGATCCCGACCACTTACTGGATGATGGTGATCGGCACGCTGGCCCTGACTGGCGTCGGCATTCCGGTGACGGTCATCGGCACCGCCGGCTTCTTCTCCAAGGACGCTATCATCGAGAGCGCCTTTGCCAGCCACAACCCGGTCGCCGGCATGGCCTTCATCCTTCTGGTCATCGCCGCCTGTTTCACCTCCTTCTACTCCTGGCGGCTGATCTTCATGACCTTCCACGGCCAGCCGCGGGCGAGCCATGAGGTGATGCACCACGTCCATGAATCGCCGCCGGTGATGCTGGTGCCGCTGTTCATCCTGGCCGCGGGCGCGCTGTTTGCCGGCATTATCTTCCACGGCGCCTTCATCGGTGAAGGCTATGCCGAGTTCTGGAAGGCGTCGCTGTTCACGCTGCCGGACAACCACATATTGCACGAGATCCACGAATTGCCGCTGTGGGTCGAACTGTCGCCGTTCATCGCCATGCTGATCGGCTTCGCGGTGGCCTGGAAGTTCTACATCCGCTCGCCGGAAATGCCCGTCAATCTGGTTGCCCACCATCGCGGGCTCTATGCCTTCCTGCTCAACAAATGGTATTTCGACGAGCTTTACGACTTCCTGTTCGTGCGGCCCGCCAAGCGCCTCGGCCATTTCCTGTGGAAGACCGGCGACGGCGCCGTCATTGACGGCCTCGGCCCGGATGGCATCTCGGCGCGGGTCGTCGATGTCACCAACCGCGTGGTCAAGCTGCAGACCGGCTATCTCTACCACTATGCCTTCGCCATGCTGATCGGCGTTGCCGCACTCGTCACCTGGATGATGCTCTGATGACCGCCTGGCCAATCCTCTCGCTGGTCACCTTCCTGCCGCTGGTTGGTGTGCTGCTCATCCTGTTCATCAACGATGACAGTGAAAACGCGCGCCGCAACATCCGCGCGATCGCTCTGTTGACGACGACGTTCACGTTCGTCATCTCGCTGTTGATCTGGACCGGTTTCGACAATTCGCAGTCCGGCTTCCAGTTCGTCGAGAAAGTTGCCTGGCTCGACTCCGGCATTTCCTACCATATGGGCGTCGACGGCATCTCGATGCTGTTCGTCATCCTGACGACCTTCCTGATGCCGCTCTGCATCCTGGCGTCGTGGGAATCGATCGAGAAGCGCGTCAAAGCCTACATGATCGCCTTCCTGCTGCTCGAAACGCTGATGATCGGCGTGTTCTGCGCGCTCGATATCGTGCTGTTCTACGTCTTCTTCGAAGCCGGCCTGATCCCGATGTTCATCATCATCGGCGTCTGGGGCGGCAAGCGGCGCGTCTATGCGTCGTTCAAGTTCTTCCTCTACACGCTGGCCGGCTCGGTGCTGATGCTGCTCGCCATCATGGCGATGTTCTACCAGTCCGGCACGACCGACATCCCCACTCTGTTGACGCACAATTTCCCGGCCAACATGCAGACATGGCTATGGCTCGCCTTCTTCGCCTCTTTCGCGGTGAAGATGCCGATGTGGCCGGTGCATACCTGGCTGCCGGACGCGCACGTCGAGGCACCGACGGCGGGGTCGGTCATCCTGGCAGCTATCCTCTTGAAGATGGGCGGTTACGGGTTCCTGCGTTTCTCCTTGCCGATGTTCCCGCTGGCGTCCGAGATGTTCGCGCCGCTGGTCTTCGTGCTCTCCGTCGTCGCCATCATCTACACTTCGCTGGTGGCGCTGATGCAGGAGGACATGAAGAAGCTGATCGCCTATTCGTCGGTCGCCCATATGGGCTTCGTCACCATGGGCATCTTCGCCATGAACCAGGAAGGCGTGCAGGGTGCCATCTTCCAGATGCTCAGCCACGGCCTCGTCTCCGGCGCGCTGTTCCTGTGCGTCGGCGTTATCTACGACCGCATGCACACGCGCGAGATCGACGCCTATGGCGGCCTGGTCAACAACATGCCGAAATACGCCGCCGTGTTCATGATCTTCACCATGGCCAATGTCGGCCTGCCCGGCACCAGCGGCTTCGTCGGCGAGTTCCTAACCATGCTCGGCGTGTTCCGGGTCAACACCTGGGTGGCGTTCTTCGCCGCCACCGGCGTCATCCTGTCGGCCGCCTACGCGCTCTGGCTCTATCGCCGGGTGATCTTCGGCGCGCTGACCAAGGACAGCCTGAAAAACCTGCTGGATCTGTCGCCGCGCGAGAAGCTGATCATCTACCCGCTGGTCATGCTGGTCATCTTCTTCGGCGTCTATCCCGCACCCGTCTTCGACGCGACGGCTGAATCGGTCAAGTCGCTCGTCACCAATGTCACTGCATCCATCGGCGCCGCGCAGACCGCGGCGGCGAACTGACCAGAGGTTTTGCGAAACATGACGCCGGACCTTCTCTCCAGCCTGTCGCTCTCGACGCCAGAGTTGATCCTTGCCGTCGGCGCCCTGGCGCTGCTGATGGTCGGGGCCTATTCGCGCGCCAACACAGCCAACACGGTGACTGGCATTGCCGTCGCCGTGCTGGTGATCGCCGGAGCCTGGCTGATCTTCCAAACCGGGCAGGGCAGCGCCTACGGCAATGCATTCATCCAGGATACCTTCGCCCACTTCATGAAAGTGCTGGCGCTGGTCGGCTCGGCGGTGACGCTGGTTATGTCGATGCGCTTTGCCAAGGCGGAACGGTTCGACAAGTTCGAATATCCGGTGCTGATCCTTCTCTGCACGCTCGGCATGATGCTGATGATCTCCGCCAACGGCATGATCGGCCTCTATCTCGGCCTCGAACTGCAGTCGTTGGCGATCTATGTGCTGTGCGCGATCAATCGTGACAATCTGCGCTCGACCGAGGCCGGCCTCAAATATTTCGTCCTCGGCGCGCTGTCGTCGGGCATGCTGCTCTACGGCATCAGCCTGGTTTACGGCTACACCGGCAACACCGGCTTCCAGGAGATCGCAACGGCACTGGGCAGCGGCGAGCGCCAGCTTGGCCTCGTCTTCGGTCTCGTCTTCGTGCTGGCCGGCCTTGCCTTTAAGATCTCGGCGGTGCCGTTCCACATGTGGACGCCCGACGTCTATGAGGGCGCGCCGACGCCGGTGACGGCCTTCCTGGCGGCGGCACCGAAGATGGCGGCGATGGCGCTGATCGTGCGCGTCACCATGGGCGCGTTCAAGCCGATCGCCGCCGACTGGCAGCAGATCATCGTCTTCATTTCGATCGCGTCGATGGCGCTCGGCGCTTTCGCCGCGATCGGCCAGACCAACATCAAGCGGCTGATGGCTTATTCCTCGATCGGCCATATGGGCTACGCACTGGTCGGCCTTGCCGCCAACAGCCAGGCCGGCGTGCGCGGCGTGGCCATCTATATGCTGATCTATCTGGTGATGACGCTCGGCACCTTCGCCTTCATTCTCGCCATGCGGCGCAAGGAAGGCAATGTCGAGCAGATCAGCGATCTGGCCGGCCTGTCGTCGACCAATCCGATCATGGCGACGATCCTGACCATCCTGATGTTCTCGCTGGCCGGCATCCCGCCGCTCGCCGGCTTCTGGGGGAAATGGTACGTCTTCCTCGCCGCCATCAATGCCAATCTCTACGCGCTGGCGATCATCGGTGTGCTGGCCTCTGTCGTGGGCGCCTATTATTATCTGCGCATCATCAAGATCATGTGGTTCGACGAACCGGTCGGCGGCTTCGTGCCGATGGCGAGCGAATTGCGTGTCGTTCTCGGCGTCTCCGGCGCCTTCGTGCTGTTCTATGTGCTGATCGGCGGACCGATCGGCACCTATGCCGAAGCCGCCGCCAAGACGTTTTTCTAGACGGCATGGCGTTTCGGCTGGCTCCAACCTCGGCGTCGGAAGGGTTCCGGCTCGAGGCGCATGACAGCGTCGGCTCCACCAATGCGCTGGCACTGGACCACGCAAGGGCCGGCGATCCAGGCAGGCTGTGGGTTGTTTCCAAGAAACAGGAAAGCGGGCGCGGACGACGTGGCCGCGTCTGGGCAACACCCGAAGGCAATCTGGCGGCGACGCTGCTCGTCATCACCAATGCCGAGCTTCGCCTTGCCGCGACGCTGGGTTTCGTCGCCGGGCTGGCGCTGGCCGATGCGCTCGACGCCGTCGTGCCGAAGGGCCGGATCGCCATCGGCCTCGACGGCGGCAGTGAGGGAAAGAACCGTTTCGAGCTGAAATGGCCGAATGACGTGCTTGCCTCGGGTGCCAAGCTGGCGGGCATCCTGCTGGAATCGGCGATCCTGGAAGGCGGCCGTTTCGCGGTGGCGGTCGGCATCGGCGTGAATGTCGTGGCATACCCTGAGGATTTGCCCTATCCGGCAACATCATTGCGTGCGCTGGGCGCGACATGCGATGCGGAAACACTGTTCCTGGCGCTGTCGGACGCCTGGAGCGAGAATGCCCGGTTGTGGGACGAAGGGCGCGGACTTGCCGCCGTCAGGCGACGCTGGTTGGCTCGCGCGGCGGGGCTCGGTGGGCAGGTTGCTGTCAGAATTGACGGTAATGTCGTGCGTGGGATCTTTGAAACCATTGACGAGGACTGCCGTTTCGTGATCCGCGACGATGAAGGTTCTGTTCTGACTGTTGCCGCCGGCGACGTGCATTTCGGCGCGGTCGCGTCTGCCCGCGTCTAGGGTCGTTCGCTAGCGGCTCTAAGTGTTTGTTTTCATGCAATTCCTGTGGGAAAATCGTTAGACACTTTTCCTGGAATTGCTTTATGGACTTGGTCTGAGGACCAGGAAGGAAAAAATCATGGCGAAAGCGGAAAACGCCGACCTTGTCTTCGTGCCGCTCGGCGGCGTTGGCGAGATCGGCATGAACTTCGCTCTTTACGGCTACGGTCCGCCGAGCGCGCGCGAGTGGATCGTTATCGATGTCGGTGTGACCTTCCCCGATGCCACCCTCCCCGGGGTCGACCTCGTGCTGCCAGATACGCGCTTTATCGAGGAGAACCTCGCCAATCTGCGCGGCATTGTCATCACCCATGCGCATGAAGACCATTATGGCGCGCTGCTCGACACCTGGCCGAAGCTGAAGGTGCCGGTCTGGATGACGCCGTTCAGCGCCGGCTTGCTCGAAGCCAAGCGCCAAGGCGAGCAGGGGGCTCCGAAAATACCGGTGACGATCTACAAGGCGGGTGAGAAATTCACCGTCGGTCCGTTCGAGATCGAGGCCATTCCGGTCGCGCACTCTATTCCCGAGCCGATGTCGCTGGCGATCACCTCGCCGGCCGGCACCGTCATCCACACCGGTGACTGGAAGATCGATCCGGAGCCGACGATCGGGCCGAAGACCGACGAGGCGCGTTTCCGCGCCTATGGCGACAAGGGCGTTCTGGCGCTGATCTGCGATTCGACCAACGCGCTGCGGGAAGGCGAGTCGCCGTCGGAAGTCGCGGTCGGCGAAGGACTGAAAGGTGTTATCCAGTCTGCCAAGGGCCGTGTTGCCGTCACCACATTTTCCTCCAATGTCGGCCGCATCGTCTCCATCGCCAGGGCGGCGCGCGATGCCGGCCGCCAGTGCCTGGTGCTCGGCCGCTCGCTGAAGCGGGTGATCGATGTCGCCGGCGAACTCGGCTATATGGACGGGCTGCCGGAATTCATCGCCGAGGAGGATTTCGGTTTCATCCCGCGCGAAAACCTCGTCATCATCTGCACCGGCAGCCAGGGCGAGCCACTTGCCGCATTGGCCAAGCTATCGCGCGACGAGATGAAATCGGTATCATTTACAGCCGGCGACACGGTGGTGTTTTCTTCGCGCACCATTCCAGGCAACGAGAAGGCGATCCTCGAGATCAAGAACCGCCTCATCGACCTCGGCATCAAGATCATCGAGGACGGCGACGCGCTGGTGCATGTCTCCGGCCATCCGCGGCGCAGCGAATTGCGCAAGATGTACGAATGGGTTCGACCGCAGATCGGCGTTCCCGTGCATGGCGAAGCGGCGCATCTTGTGGGGCAGGGGTCGCTGATGTCGACTTCGGGCATCGGCCAGGTGGCGCAGGTGCGCGACGGCGACATGCTCAGGCTTGCTCCCGGTCCCGCCACCATCATCGACCAGGTGCCGTTCGGCCGCATCTACAAGGATGGCAGGCTGATCGGCACCGATCAGGCGATGGGCATCCGCGACCGGCGCAAGCTATCGTTTGCCGGCCATGTCGCGGTCAATGTCGTGCTCGACGACAAATATGAGCTTGCCGGCGATCCCGACCTTGTCGCCATCGGCGTCGCCGAGGCCGACGGCCGTGGTGAGACGCTGGAGGACCTGATGATCGATGCGGCAATCGGCGCTGTGGACTCGATCCCCCGTCAGCGCCGAAAAGACCTCGACCTTGTGCAGGAAGCAGTCCGGCGCGCGGTGCGCGGCGCCGCCAACGAAGCCTGGGGCAAGAAGCCGCTGGTGACGGTGTTTGTGACGAGATGAGGGAGTAGGCAGTAGGCATTAGGCAGCAGAGGAAAAATGACAGAGATGCAGATCTATCACCATTCCCTACTGCCTACTGCCTACTGCCTACTGCCCTGAGGAAAACCTATGCTCGAACGCCTGAACCATGTCGCGCTTGTCGTGCCGGATCTGGCTGCTGCCATCGCCGCCTATCGCAACACGCTTGGCGCTGAAGTGACGGAGCCGCAGGCGCTGCCGGAGCATGGCGTCACGGTGGTGTTCGTCAATGTCGACAACACCAAGATCGAGCTTCTGGAGCCGTTGGGCGAGGGGTCGCCGATCGCTGCCTTCCTGGAGAAGAACCCTTCCGGCGGCATGCATCATCTTTGCTATGAGGTCGACGACATCCTGGCCGCGCGTGACCGTCTCAAGGCTGCCGGCGCCCGTGTGCTCGGCGACGGCAACCCGAAAATCGGCGCGCACGGCAAGCCGGTGCTGTTCCTGCATCCGAAGGATTTCTTCGGCACGCTGATCGAACTGGAGCAATCATGAGCTGGGTTTCGTTCACCGCCCTTTTTTTCGCGACCTGGTGGGTGGTGCTGTTTGCCGTGCTGCCGTTCAGTGTGAAGACGCAGGATGACGATCATGATGTGACGCTGGGCACGGTTCCGAGCGCGCCGCGCGGTCCCCATATGCTGCGCGCCGTGATCCGCACCACCCTCGCCACGGCCGTCCTCATGGGCATTTTTTATGGCCTGACGCATGGGTTGGGATATAGCCTCAACGACATCCCGCACATCGTGCCTGAATTCAACCAAACCCCAACCAAATAAACCGTCCCGCAAGGGCGTTTTTATCACTCGGAATGCTGCGCGTTCCGAACAGGAATGCCGTGCCGTTTGCGGCTGCTGCCGCAAGGTAAGGTAGTTTGGCAACTCGTTGCGCTAAGCGGGTGATTGCACAAAAAAAATGCAAGGCACAAGGCCTTGCAATTTAAACGCGTCCGATCTGTTTCCGGTTTCCGGTGGCAGCGAGTAACCGCGCCTAGATCGCATCCTCCCAAGACTTTGACCGCGTAGGAGAGCAGATTTTTTTCTACCCTCTCGGTTATGAGGGCACATTAGCCTAACGCGAATGAAAATGTCACGAAGAATTTTGCCTTGAAACGGGCATTCTCGTGCTGCACTGCACAATAGTGCGGCAGGCGTTGCTTGGGAAACGACCTGCAAGGCGCGCGGCGCAATCACGGCGCCTTGGAACGCCGCGCGTTTGCCCGATCCGCGAAGGACAGTGCAACAGTTTTACTCGCAGCAGCGCCGTATTTTTGAAAATCAATTTCCGATTTTCGGACCGGTGCGTCCGGGTTTCCATTCCGCCATGAAATGGCTATGAAGCCGGGGCAAGCAAGCCCGTGCCGCGCCGATTCCCGCGCGGCGATCCTCACTCACGGACCAGTCCATGCGTTTGTCGCGCTATTTCCTGCCTATCTTGAAAGAAAATCCGCGCGAGGCTGAAATCGTCTCGCATCGGCTGATGCTGCGCGCCGGCATGATCCGCCAGCAGGGGCAGGGCAGTTTCTCGTGGCTGCCGCTCGGCAAGCGGGTGCTGGACAAGGTCTGCCGCATCATCCGCGAGGAGCAGAATCGTGCCGGTGCGCTGGAAATCCTGATGCCGACCATCCAGTCGGCCGATCTGTGGCGCGAAAGCGGCCGCTATGACGACTACGGCAAGGAGATGCTGCGCATCAAGGACCGGCAGGACCGCGACATGCTCTACGGCCCGACCAATGAGGAAGTGGTCACCGAGATCGTCCGCGCCTATGTGAAATCCTACAAGGACCTGCCGCTCAATCTCTACCACATCCAGTGGAAGTTCCGCGACGAGGTGCGGCCGCGCTTCGGCGTCATGCGCAGCAGGGAATTCCTGATGAAGGATGCCTATTCCTTCGACCTCGACTTCGAGGGCGCCAAGGCAGCCTACAACAGGATGTTCGTGTCCTATCTCAGGACGTTTACGCGCATGGGCCTGCAGGCTATCCCGATGCGGGCCGACACCGGACCGATCGGCGGCGACCTCAGCCATGAATTCATTATCCTTGCCGATACAGGCGAGAGCCAGGTCTACTGCCATCACGACTATCTTTCGCTCGATGTGCCTGGAGAGAAGACCGACTTCACCAACGACGCCGAGATCGCCGACATCGTCAAGACGTGGACGACGCCTTACGCCGCCACCGACGAGATGCATGACGAGGCGGCGTGGGAAAAGATCGGCGAGAACGAGAAGGTTTCGGCGCGCGGCATCGAGGTCGGCCACATCTTCCATTTCGGCGACAAATATTCCAAGCCGATGGGCGCCAAGGTGACCGGGCCCGACGGCAAGGATCATTTCGTCTCCGGAGGCTCATACGGCATCGGTCCGTCGCGCCTTGTCGCGGCGATCATCGAAGCCAGCCATGACGACAACGGCATCATCTGGCCGGAGGCGGTGGCGCCGTTCGATATCGGGCTGATCAACATGAAGGCGGGCGATGCCGAGTGCGACCGCGTCTGCGACGAGTTGCATGCCGCTTTCGTCGCTGCCGGCAAGGAAGTGCTCTACGACGACACCGACCAGCGCCCCGGCGGCAAGTTCGCCACCGCCGACCTGATCGGCCTGCCGTGGCAAGTGATCGTCGGACCGCGCGGCGTGGCCAGCGGAGAGATCGAGATCAAGAATCGCAGGACCGGCGAGCGCGAGACGCTGCCGATCGCGGACGCGAAAAAGCGCTTCGGTATCGCCGCATGAGCGAAGCGGTGGCGACAAGATCGGCGGGTGCCGGGCCTTTTTCCATGTTCGAGCGCATGGTCGCCTGGCGCTATTTGCGCTCGCGGCGCAAGGAGACGGTGATCTCGGTGATCGCGTCGATCTCCTTCCTAGGCATCATGCTGGGGGTCGCCACGCTGATCGTGGTGATGGCGGTGATGAACGGCTTCAGGGCGGAGCTGCTGACACGCATCCTCGGCGTCAATGGTCATCTCATCGTGCAGCCGCTCGATTCGCCGCTTGAAGACTATGCCCAGGTCGCCGGCCGCATCAACGGCGTATCAGGCGTCAGATACGCCATACCGCTGATCGATGGCCAGGTGCTGGCACAGGGCAATGTCGGCGGCGGAACCGGTGCGCTGGTGCGCGGCATCCGCGGCGAGGATCTCGGCAAGATCGCCATCGTTGCCGGCAACATCAAGCAGGGCTCGATCGCCGATTTCGATACGGGCGAAGGCGTGGCCATCGGCAAGCGCATGGCCGAGAATCTCGGCCTGACGCTCGGCGACACCATTACCCTGATCTCACCGGAAGGCGACGTGACCCCGATTGGCACGACGCCGCGCATGAAGGGCTACAAGATCTCGGCGATCTTCGAAGTCGGCATGTCGGAATATGACACGTCCATCGTCTACATGCCGTTCTCCGAGGCGCAGCTTTATTTCAACATGGACGGGCGGGCGCAAACGATCGAGATCTATGTCGACAATCCCGATGACGTCGACGCGCTGAAACCGAAGGTGGAGGCGGCGGCGCAGCGGCCGATCGACATGGTCGACTGGCGCCAGCGCAACGAGACGTTCTTCTCCGCCCTGCAGGTCGAGCGCAATGTCATGTTCATGATCCTGACGCTGATCGTGCTGGTGGCGGCGCTCAACATCATTTCCGGCCTGATCATGCTGGTGAAGGACAAGGGCCACGACATCGCCATCCTGCGCACCATGGGGGCGTCGCGCGGCGCCATCCTGCGCATCTTCCTGATGACCGGGGCAGCGATCGGCGTGACCGGCACGCTCGCCGGCGTGCTGCTCGGCGTGCTGATCTGCACCAACATCGAATCCATCCGCCAGTTCTTCTCCTGGATGACCGGCAAGGTGCTGTTCAACCCGGAGCTCTATTTCCTCAGCCAGCTGCCGGCGAAGATGGATCCGCGCGAGACGACCTATGTCATCCTGATGGCGCTCGGCCTGTCATTCCTGGCAACGGTTTTTCCAGCATGGCGGGCCGCGCGCCTCGATCCCGTCGAAGCCTTGAGGTACGAGTGATGGCCGAGGCCATTATCGAGTTGAAGAGCGTCGAGCGGCACTATGTCCAGGGGCCGCGCAAGCTCACCATTCTCAACGGCGCGGATTTCTCGCTGAAGCGCGGCGAGATGGTGGCGCTGGTGGCGCCGTCGGGCACCGGCAAGTCGACGCTGTTGCACACGGCCGGCCTGCTGGAGCGCCCCGATGCCGGCGACGTCATCCTCGCCGGCCGCGCCTGCGGACGGCTCTCCGACGACGACCGCACGGCGATCCGCCGCAACGATGTCGGGTTCGTCTACCAGTTCCATCATTTGCTGCCGGAATTCTCGGCGCTGGAAAACATCATGATGCCGCAGCTCATCAAAGGGCTGAGCCGCAAGGAAGCGGCGGAGCGCGCCGCGCAGCTGCTCGACTACATGCAGATCGGCAAGCGCGCGTCGCACCGGCCGTCCGAGCTTTCCGGCGGCGAGCAGCAGCGTGTCGCCATCGCCCGCGCCGTTGCCAATGCGCCGCTGGTGCTGCTGGCGGATGAGCCGACCGGCAATCTCGACCCGGTCACTGCCTCCTATGTGTTCGAGGCGCTGGCGGCGCTGGTCAAGCAATCGGGCCTCGCGGCGCTGATCGCCACCCACAATCACGAACTGGCGTCGCGCATGGACCGGCGGGTGACGCTGGCCGATGGCAAAGTCGTCCCGCTCTAGCGCATGCCGATATTCAGATAATGCCGGCCTGACCTGAATCTCGACGGGCCCTGGTCGGCGCCGGGCCACCGTCGCACGCCCGTCAACCTTTTCTTAACCCTGCCGATCCGACCTCCCGAAAATTCCGGAGGCGGCCGGATTGTGCACGTTGACATTTGAACAAAATTAGAACAAAATACGAACATATCAACAACAGGAGAGAGTTATGACCGATCTGGTTCAGGATGTCATCTCACTGGTTTGCATGAGCACTTTCCTCGTTTCCATGGCGATCTGGATCGGAGCCATGTGATTTGGGCGGCATTCGCCGCCGCGGATCCTGCGCGGCCAAGACCGTTGCGCCCGTTAAGCCTTTCTTGCCGCCGCGACGATAGGGTGATCTGAAAGACAGGGGAGCAACGTCCAAGTGTCGCCCATCGTCACGGCCATTCTGGTGGCCAGCAATCTCGGGCTGATCTTTCTCTTGATGACCGTGCCGTTTGGTTTGCGCACGGTCCGGCTGTCTCGTCTGGTGGCGATGGATCGGCAACGTCTCTGGCAGGCGCTGTGGCCGCCCGGCAGCGATGCCGGCTGGTCCGGTGAGATCCTCTCGGCCGAAGGGCCGGACGGCGAGGGCGTGGCTCGAATCATGCTGTCCTGGGAAGGAAGCGATGGCAAGCCGATCGAGCGCAAGTCGCGGTTTGAAGACGTCGTAGAGGGATGCCGCTTTTCGATGCGCGTCATCGAGGACACCGCGCTCGACGCTTCGTTCTGGAAGGATTATCGCGAAACCGCCGAACTTGTTTCCGAGGGCAACGGCACGTGGGTGACGCTCAGCCAGACCGATCGTTATCGCGGCGTTGCCTTCCTGGTGTTCCGCTATTTCGCCATGCGCCGCGAACTCTCCAAGCTGCAGCGCTGGGCGCGGACCGGGCAGTATCGCAAGGGCGGCTGGTTCGAGCATCCGCTGAGCCAGGTGGGGTTCGCCGGTCTTTCGGCGCTGATCCTGTGGCCGTTCTTCGGGCTTCATTTCGGCGGGCTGGCATTGGCCGCGATCCTGACATCGGTGGTCGCCCTGCATGAGCTCGGTCACATGGCTGCATTTCGGCTGATGGGCCACAATAGGGCGCGGATGATCTTCATTCCGTTGCTCGGTGGCATCGCCATTGGCGGGCGGCCCTATGACAGCCGTTTCGAGGTCGCCTTCGTGGCGTTGATGGGCGCCGGTTTCTCCGCCTTCCTGGTGCCGATCGCAATCGCTGCCAGCACCTTTGCCGGCGCGGAAGGGCATCGGTTGGCGGCTGGGCTGCTGGCGACGCTGGCTGGCTTCGCCGCCCTGTTCAACATCGCCAATCTGGTGCCGGTGTGGAAGTTCGACGGCGGCCAAGTGCTGCGCCAGATCTGTCCAGGGCCGGTCGCGCTGGCGCTGGCCTCGTTCTTCCTGCTCTCGGCCTTTCTGGCGGTGGGTTGGCAGGCCGGCTTTTCCTCCAACTTTCTGCTCGCGACAGGAGCGGTGTTTTCAATTCTCAGCCTGCTGACGATGAGCAGCGGGATCAAGCCGCGTCACGAGCTGAAGCCGATCCGCACCGTCGACCGCTTCGCCATGGCGGCGGCGCTGCTGGCGGTGTTCGCTATTCATGGCTACGGCGTTCTGTGGGCCTCCGCTCAGCTAATTTGAGCCGTGCCGGATCAGGAAGAATCAACCCGCCTTGCGGGCAGTTTCGATAGACAACGCCGTGGTGGGACCAAAGACATCCTCGAAGGCGGATTTCAGCGCGAGATCGAGGTCGGCCATTGTCAGGGGAAGACCGAGGTCGACGAGGCTGGTGACGCCATGGTCCTGCACGCCGCAGGGCACGATGCCGCTGAAATGGTCGAGATCCGGTTCGACATTGATGGCGATGCCGTGAAAGCTCACCCAGCGTCGCAGCCGGATGCCTATTGCCGCGATCTTGTCTTCGGCCGGCGAGCCGTCCGGCAGGGAAGGGCGATCTGGACGCACAACCCAGACACCGACCCGGTCCTCGCGGCGCTCGCCATGCACGTTGAAGGCTGCGAGCGTGCCGATGATCCACTGTTCGAGCGCGGCGACGAAGGCGCGCACATCCTCGCGTCGTCGCTTCAGGTCGAGCATGACATAGGCAACCCGCTGGCCCGGTCCATGGTAGGTGTATTCGCCGCCGCGTCCTGCTTCAAACACCGGGAAGCGGTTGGCGTCTATCAGATCCTCGCCGCGGGCACTGGTGCCGGCCGTGTAAAGCGGCGGATGTTCGACCAGCCAGACCATTTCGCCGGCGGCGCCGCTGCGGATCGCCTCGGCGCGCGCCTCCATGAATGCAAGCGCATCGGGGTAGGCGGTGAGGCCCGGTTCGACGCGCCATTCGACCGGTGCCGACCCGGGGAGCGGCAGGAACGACGTGGCGATCTGGCTGCGTTCTGGCATGACGTATCTCGTGTTGCCCTCATATGGCGCCAATCCGGCGAAACGTCCAGTTCGGCCCTGCATTGCCATCCTGTGGAAGGTTATGCCAATCGCCTGACATTATTGCGTGCCGCGCACTTGTTTCGCCGGAAACGATTTGCTACACGCCGCGAGCCGGTCGGTTCCGGCTCTACCACGTGCGGTCGTGGCGGAATTGGTAGACGCGCAGCGTTGAGGTCGCTGTGGGGCAACCCGTGGAAGTTCGAGTCTTCTCGACCGCACCAGTATCTCTTCCCAGAATCCGATTTGTGCCAGCCTCCGCCCGCTGCGGGCAGGGCGCATTTCGTTTGATATTCCCGCGCTTTACGCCATTTCCTTATTGAACATCGGATTCTCCCAAAACCGGTTTCCACTTTTGGGCCCGATGTTCTAGACCTGATTTGCACCTTTTCCGGGATTGCGATGGCGGGAGGCGCTGGTGGAAGGCCAGGACGAACGGATGACCGGCGCCAGGGCCGCCGAGGAACACCAAGCCGATATCTATGGCGAGGACGGCGCCGTTCTTTCGTCCTTCCTAGCCCAGATCGGTGCTGCGATCGCCGATCGCGACACGCTCGCGCTGAAGCGTGAAGTCGACGATCTGCACCAATCGGAACTCGGCGACCTGCTCGAGGCGCTGCACCCCGACCAGCGCCGCGCGCTGGTTGAACTGTTGGGCGCCGACTTCGACTTCTCCGCGCTGACCGAGGTCGACGAGGCGATCCGCATGGAGATCGTCGACAGTCTGCCCAATGCGCAGATTGCCCAAGCGGTGCAGGAACTCGATTCCGACGATGCGGTCTACATTCTCGAGGATCTCGACCAGGAAGACCAGGACGAGATCCTGTCGCGGCTGCCGTTCACCGAGCGGATCAGGCTGCGCCGCTCGCTCGACTATCCGGAAGAGACCGCCGGCCGCCGCATGCAGACCGAGTTCGTCGCGGTGCCGCCGTTCTGGACGATCGGTCAGACCATCGACTACATGCGCGAGGACAACAATCTGCCCGAGCGCTTCAGCCAGATCTTCGTCATCGATCCGAGCTTCAAGCTGCTCGGCGCCATCGACCTCGACCAGATCCTGCGCACCAAGCGCTCGGTCAAGGTCGAAGAGGTGATGCATGAGACGCGGCACGCCATTCCCGCCACCATGGACCAGGAAGAGGCGGCGCGGGAATTCGAGCAGTACGATCTCTTGTCGGCCGCCGTCGTCGACGAGAACGAGCGGCTGGTCGGCGTGCTGACCATCGACGATGTCGTCGACGTCATCCAGCAGGAGGCCGAGGAAGATCTGATGCGCATGGGCGGCGTCGGCGACGAAGAGCTCTCCGACAGTATCTTTTCGACCTCGCGCTCGCGCGTTCCGTGGTTGCTGATCAACCTTTTGACCGCGTTCCTGGCGGCGTCGGTGATCAGCCTGTTCGACCGCACGATCGAACATATCGTGGCACTGGCGGTGCTGATGCCGATCGTCGCGGGCATGGGCGGCAACGCCGGCTCGCAGACCATGACCGTCACCGTGCGGGCGCTGGCGACCAGGGATCTCGACATCTACAACGCCAGCCGCATCATTCGCCGCGAGATGGGGGTCGGCTTCATCAACGGCATCATCTTCGCCATCCTGATCGGTGTCGTCGCGGCAGCCTGGTTCCGCGATCCCAATCTGGGCGGCATCATCGCGGCGGCGATGATCATCAACATGTTCGTGGCCGCGCTCGCCGGCATCCTGATCCCGCTGCTGCTCGACCGTTTCAAGGTCGATCCAGCGGTCGCTTCTGCGGTCTTCGTCACCACGGTTACCGATGTCGTCGGCTTCTTTGCGTTTCTGGGCATCGCCACATGGTGGTTCGGCGTGCGTTGAGGTGCGCCCTTCAATTGACTTTTACGTAAACGCCGTGCGAGGCTGGCGCGGGGCGCCATGTCGATTCCGGCATGGCGTGGGTTTGGTCGGGATTCCGGCGTGTGGGAGTGACAATGCGGGAATATTATTCGATCACCGAGTTGACTCGCGAGTTCGACGTATCGACGCGGACGCTGCGCTTCTATGAGGATGAAGGACTGGTGCAGCCGGTGCGGCGTGGCCGCACACGACTGTTTCGTCCCTCCGATCGCCACCTCATCCGGCAAATCATGCGCGGCAAGAGACTTGGTTTTTCGATCAACGAAATCCGCGAAATCATCCAGATGTACAAGGAGCCGCCCGGCGAGGTCGGTCAACTCAAGCTGATGATCAAGCGCATCGAGGAAAAGCGCGAGGACCTCAGGCAGAAGCGTCGCGACCTCGAGGAAACGCTCGCCGAACTCGACCAGGCCGAAGAGTCCTGCGTCGAGCGGTTGGTGGAGCTTGGCGTCAACACCTGAACGGCCAATGATCGCGGCCGTTCCGGCAAGTCTGCGTCTTCTCATAGGGCCAGCGAAACAACCGCGCAGCCATAGGCTTCGAGTTCAATCGCGCCGCCGACCGGGCGGCCGGTCAAGAGATCGACGCCCAGCGGTACGTTCGGGACGGTGATGGAAGTATCCCTGGTATTCAAAACGAACATCAGTTGACGGTCGTCGGTTTCCCGTATGGACACCTCCACCCCGGCCGGCAGTTCCGGCAGCAAGGACACCACGCCGACCTTGGCCAGCACGACATCGGCGATTGCTTCGGCAAGCTCGGGCGTCAGATAGGTGCCGACATAGACGACGCGACCCTGGCCGAGTTGGCGAGAGGTGATCGCCGGCTGTCCGGCGCAAAAACGGTTCGACCACGTGCCCAGCACCTCGGCATCCGACTCGACGTCGAGCAGCTCGTAGAGGTGGGCTGCCTCGAACTGCCTGTTGCCCAAGGTGAAGCGATATTTGCGCTCCGCCGACGAAGACGGCAGTGGTGACGGAGGCACGTAGGCGCCCATCGCGGCCTGCCGGAACAAGGGGAACAGCCCAGTGCCGCCCTCCGGAACCAGGCGGCCGAATTCGGTGACCCTGACGCCGCTCAACGCCGAAAGCTCGCGCCCGGGTGCTTGCTCGCGAACAATGTGGTTGTTCTCGTCTCGGGTGCCGGTCAACGCCGACAGGATCAGCGTGCCGCCGTTGCGGACGAACGTCTCGACCGGGGCATTCCATTCCTGCCTCCACATCACCCAATGCGGAACATAGAGCGCCTTGAGCCGTGACAGATCGTCCTCAGGGTGGATGAAGCCGCAGGCAATGCCATTCTGGTAGCAGTAGCGATGCAACAGCGTGGCGTCTTCAAGCGGGCTCGGTAATCCCATAGGATAGGTCTTGTGCGCCTCCTGGTTGTCGAAATCGGCACCGGCAATGCCGAGGTCCATGCGCACCACGGTGCCGAGGATCTGGTCCTTGATGGCGGCGATCTCATGGAAGAAACGGCTTGCCTCGTCGTAGCGGCGACGCGGCACATCGTCGTGATCGATGACCCCCATCCAGTAGATCTCGGCACCGAAGTGGGCTGGGCGCCAGCGGAAGAACATGATGCCGTCGGCGCCGCGCGCCACGGACGTCATAGCCATGCGGCGCATCTCTCCCGGCTCCGGCGTCATTGTCGAAAAACCCGGCTGGCTGCCGAAACCGGAAGCCTGCTCCGGCACGATGTAATTGCCGGTGTATGCGCGGCAGATGTCGAGATGCAGTGCTTGGGTGGCCGCATGTCCACCGGTGCGCCTCATCTCGTCGTACAGCATCGGATAGATATCGAAGCCGATGAAATCGAGGTCTTGGCCGAACTGGCCGCGGAAATCGATGTCGGCGAGCTGGCCAAGATTGTGGAAGATGAACCAGTCCGGATTGGTGGCACGCAGGATCTCGACCTGGTCGTGCTGGAAAGCCGCCGTCGCCGCGGCCAGGAACCGGTGGTAGTCCTGCACATGCCCAGGGCTCGGATAGGACGGCATCAGCGGGCGCGGCAGGTCGATCTGCGAGAAATCGTCGTAAGCGGTCGCCCAGAAATGGCCGCCCCAGGCGAAATTCAGCGCGCCGATCGCACCGTATTTGTGCTGGAGGAATTTCTGGAATTCCAGCCGTGTCGCCGGCGCGAACGATTCTGAAACGGTCGTATTGAGCTCGTTGTCGGTCTGCCAGCCAATGATGCGGGGATTGTCCCTGTAGTGTTCGGCCATGGCGCGCGTGATGCGCCGGCTATGGGCGCGGAACACCGGGCTGGTGGTGTCGGCATGTTGGCGCGATCCGTGGCTTGCGGGGCGGCCGCTCACATCGACACGCAGCACCTCCGGATAGTTGGCGGTGAGCCAGCGCGGCGGCGTGGCCGTAGGCGTACACATGATGGTGTCGATCCCTGCGTTCGCGAGAACCTCGATCGCGCGGTCGAACAGGCCGAAGTCGACCTTGCCTTCGTAGGGTTCGAAGATGTGCCAGGCGAACTCGCCCATCCGGACCGTGTTGACGCCGGCTGCAGCCATACGTTCGGCATCGCGCCGCCAGCTGCTTTCGTCGACATGTTCGGGATAATGCGGCGCTCCCAGCAGGAAGCGGTCGAGGTTGAGTGGTCGCCATACCGAAAGCGGGGCGGGCTTGTTGCGCTGCATACAAGGATACTCTTGGATTCGGGGGTCAGGTTGCGGGGACGGGTTTTCGCGGCGTCAGCGTGCGGCCATCGGGTCCGAAGAGATAGGCATCGGCGACATCGAAGCCAGCGGTGAGCTGGGCCCCGACGCTGATCGGAGACACCTTGTTGAGCTGGACCGTGAAATTGCCTGTGCCGCTGTCCGAATTGGTCGCCTGAAGAGGAGAGGCGTCGAGGTAGAGAACCATTTCCCGGCCCAGATGTTCGACCAATCGTACCTGGCTTGGGAACGATGCCTGGCGTGCGTTCGCCGCCTCGACCAGGTGCAGATTTTCGGGCCGGATCCCGACGGTCACCGCGTCGCCTGCCGAAAGGCCGTCGATGCCGCCAAAGGCAAGCGCCGGCATTCCGGCCGCCGTCAGCGTGATCCCGCCCGCACCGACGGTTTCCACCCGCGCTTCGATGAAGTTCATGCGCGGCGCGCCGAGAAAGCCGGCGACGAAGATATTCGCCGGATTGGCGTAGAGTTCGAGAGGAGAGCCGACCTGCTCGACCCGCCCTTTATTCAGCACCACGATCCGGTCCGCCATGGTCATGGCCTCGATCTGATCGTGGGTGACATAGACCATGGTCGATCCGAGCTGGGCGTGAAGGCTGGAAAGCTCGACCCGCATCTGGGTGCGCAGTGCCGCATCGAGGTTCGACAGCGGTTCGTCGAACAGGAACACTTCAGGCGAGCGGGTGATGGCGCGGCCGATGGCGACGCGCTGGCGCTGCCCGCCCGACAATTGCTTCGGGCGCTTGTCCAACTGCTCCTCGAGGCGAAGTATCTGCGCGGCGCGCTTGACGGCGGCGTCGATCTCCGCCTTCGGGCGTTTCGCCATCCGCAAGCCGAAGCCCATGTTCTCGGCCACGGTCATGTGCGGATAGAGTGCATAGGACTGGAAGACCATGGCGATGCCGCGATCGCCGGGCTCTTCCCTGGTGACGTCGCGCCCGTTGATCACGACCTGGCCGGAGTTGATGGTCTCAAGCCCAGCGATCGTCTTCAGCAATGTCGATTTTCCGCAACCGGACGGTCCGACCATGACGACGAACTCGCCCTTTTCGATCCTCAGGTCGACTGCCTTCAAGGCATGATAGCCGGCATAGTGCTTGTCGACCTTGCGCAGTTCCACGCTGCTCATCGCGCGCCGCCCTTCTGTGTTGGCCGGCGTCCGTACGGTGCGGCCTGAATTCCTCGAACAAAAATCATCCCTTGACCGCCCCCATGGTGAGGCCGCTGATGAAGTGCTTCTGCATCAGGAAGAACATGACCACGGGCGGCAGGGCGACGAAGATCGTTGCCGCCGAGACGATGTTCCAGGCGGACGTCCATTCGCCGCGCAGATTGTTCAGCCCGGCCGTGACGGGTTTGACGGCGTCGCTCTGGGTGAGCACGATCGCCCAGAAATAATCATTCCAGATGAAGGTGAAGGTGAGGATGGCAAGCGCCGCCAGCGCCGGCCGTACCAGAGGTACCACCACATGGCGCAGCACCTGGAAGGGCGATGCGCCCTCGGCGCGCGCGGCCTGGAACAATTCGCCCGGCAGTGCCGCGATGAAGTTGCGCATGAACAGCGTCGCAAAGCCGGTCTGGAAGGCGATGTGGAATACGATCAGCGCGTAGACCGTGTCGTAGAGGCCGAGCCTGACCATGAGGTCACGCACCGGGATCATCATGACCTGGGCCGGCAGGAAATTGCCGCCGACGAACAGCGCGAAAATGAGATTTGAGCCGCGGAACGGATAGCGCGACAACACGAAGCCGGTCAACGTCGACAGGATCAGCACGCCGATCACCGAGGGGATGGTGATCAGCAGGCTGTTGAGGAAGAAGCGCAGCATCGCGGTCTGCTCGAAGACCGCCGTGTAATTCTCGACCAGGCTGAACTTCTGTGGCCAGCCCCAGTAATTGCCTGCCATCAATTCCTCATTGGAGCGGATCGAGGTCAGCATGACGGCAATCAGCGGCAGCAGCCACAGCGCGACGACCAGCGTCACGCCGCCGACGTAGAGCGCACGCTTGATCTTGGCGTCTTCGGGGATCGGGCGCGGATACATCAGGCATTGCTCCGTTCGGCCTTGATAAGGCCGTGCAGGTACCAGGCGATGAAGGCGCTCATGATCACGAAGAGCACCGTGGCGATCGCCGCGCCATAGCCGAAGCGATAGGAAAAGATCGATTCCTCGTACATCTGGTAGGCGAGCACAGTCGACGAGCCGTAGGGACCGCCGGTGGTCATGACGGCGACCATGTCGAAGGAGCGCAGCGCGCCGATCACCGTCACCGCGATGGCGATGAAGCCGACTTGCGACAACTGCGGCAGGACTACGTGGTGAAGCATGCGCCAGCCGCGTGCTCCGTCGACGCGTCCGGCGCCGATCAGATCCTCATCGAGGTTATTCAGCCCCGCCAGGAACAGAACCATGCAGAAGGCGATCTGCGGCCAGAGAGCCGCCGCGGCGACAGCGAAAGTGGCGAAATTCTCGTCGGAAAGCAGCGCCGGCGCGGTGGCACCGAACAGGCCGAAGATCAATTGCAGCAAGCCGAAGGTGGGATCATAGACCCAGCCGAAAACGACACCCACGGTCACCGTAGCCAGCACCAGAGGGACAAAGAACAGCGACTTCAGAATGCGCATGCCGCGGATCTGCTGGTTGACGATCAGCGCCAGCGCGAGACCGATCGGCGGCGCCAGCATGAAGATCAGCAACCAGATGACGTTGTTCTTCAGCGAGACGTAGAATTGCGGGTCCTCGGCCAACTCGGCATAGTTGGCGAGGCCGACCCAGGTCTTGGCGCCGATACCGTCCCATTCGTGCAGCGAAATCCAGACCGTCTCGACGGAGGCGGCAAGGATAACCAGGCTGAACAGGATAAGACCCGGCAGAAGGAACAATGCCGGCGTCAACCAATGACGATGTCTGCGCCAGAAGCGGGGCATGGGAATTCATCCAAAAGGAGACGGGGCCGCCAGGATAAGCGGCGCCCGTCAAGTCCGGGAGGACTAAGCCGTGTTCAATTTGTCCCAAAACCGCTACGCGCTTTTGAGCGACAGCATCAGCTGAATATTCTCTTGCGGGTCTTTTCCAGCCGTTCGAGGATCTGGTCGCGCCGTTCGGGTTTGACCATGAATTCCTGAAGCCCGGTCATGCCCTCCTGGGCCATGTCCGGATCGGTGTCGCGATCGTAGTATTGCGACGTGCCGACCACTTTCTTCAGCTCTTCCACGGCGGCGTTGACCAGCGGATCGTTGCTGGGCGGGCAATCGTTGCGCGGCGGGATCGCTCCCTCGGCGGCGAGGAAGGCTCCGAGATTCTCCGGTTTGTAGAAATAGGCGAGGAAGTCGCGCGCGCCTTGCTTGTTCTTGGCGTTGGCCGGAACATGAACGGAGTTGACCGAAAAATCCTCATATCTGGCGACACCGGGGATGATTTCGGGAAACGGCGCGTAGGCGAGCTGCGGGAGGTCTGCCTCCGGGAAGGCGGACCTGACGAAACCACCAAGGTCCATCATGGCGGCTTTCTTCTGCGCCAGGGCAGCGCCGGCTTGCTCCCAGCCGAAGGAACTGTGGTTCGGCGAGAAGAACCCGGCCTTGATCAGCTCGTTCCATTTGTCGAAGACGGGCGTAAGCATCGGATCGGTGTACTGGACTTTCCCGTCCATCAGGGCGATGTGCTTGTCGAGGCCGTTGATGCGCAGGTTCATGTGGTCGAACCAGCCGCCTGCGGGCCAAAGCTCCTTGGTGCCCATGCTCATCGGGATCATGCTTGCAGATTTCGCGGCCTCGCCAAAGGCGAGAAAATCGGTCCACGTCTTCGGCGGGGTCCAATTGTGTTGGGCAAAAACATCCTTGCGGTAGAACAGACCCCAAAGCAGGCCGCCCATCGGCAGGCCATACTGCTTGTCGCCGACCGTGACTGCATTTGTCGTGGCGCCGAGCACGCTCTTGTAGTTCTCGCGGGCGAACAGATCGGAGATGTCGTCGAACAGGCCTTTGGTGACAAAGGCCTTCATGCGGTTGCCGGAGAACCAGAAGCAGATGTCGGGGGCGCCGACGACCAAATAGCTGCGGATCGCCGTCTTGTGCGCCTCGTGGTCCATGTTGTTGATGGTGATCTTGGCGCCGGATTTCGCCTCGTATTCGGCTGCCAGCCTGTTCAGGATGTCGCGTTGCCCGGCGTTGCTGAGATTGGAAATGATGTTGATTTCCTGCGCCTGCGCCAGGGCCGGCAAGCAGAGGCTCCCGGTGGCAGATGCAGCGAGAGCCGCGCCCGTGCCCTTCAGGAATCGGCGTCTTGTCGTGGATAGCATCGTAGCGGTGATGGTCATGGCTTTTATCTCCTCCCTGAGAACAGCCGGATTCCAATTGAACCACGGCGAGTCGTAGCGTATGCAGATGGAGCCGGTCAATACTTAATTTACAAAATTAACAATGAGGCGAAGATGAAACTGAAAGGCGACCAGCAGACGTCGCGCTCGATCAATCGCCGGCTGATTCTCAACCTGCTGCGAAGGGAAGGGGCGATCAGTCGTGCCGAGATTGCCGCGATCACCGGACTAAGCCCGGCGGCGGTGACGTTCGTCGTCACCGACCTGTTGCACGAGAACATTCTGATGGAGGGAGAGGCCAGCATCGGCGCGCCGGGGCGGCGGCCAATCCCGATCAACATCAATTATGCCGGCCGCCTTGTTGTCGGGTTCAAGCTGATGGTCGGTGCGATCGATTGCGTGCTGACTGACCTGGCCACGACACCGCTTGTCTCCAAACGCGTCGCTGTGCCCGATCAGTCGCCGCGAAGCACGGTAGAAGCCTGCGCCGCCGCTGTCAGCCAGTTGCTTGCCGATCGGGCCGCGCCAACCGGGGCGCAGCTCAGCGGCATCGGCATCGCCGTGCCCGGGGTCATCGACCATGGCGTCTGCCGGCTCAGTCATCGGTTCAATTGGACCGACGTGCCGATAGCGGCCATGCTGGCCGATCTCGTCAATGTGCCCGTGTGGGCCGACGACGATACCAACGCTTTCGCGCTGGCGCAGCAATTGTTCGGTCTCGGCCGGCATCACCGCACTGTCGGCGCGCTGGCCATCGGCGCCGGCATCAGTTGCGCGGTGGTGATCGATGGTTCGGTCCATCACGGCGCGAACGGGGCCGCGGGCAAGATCGGGCACTCCATCTACGATCCAAACGGGCCGCAATGCGAGTGTGGCCGCCGCGGATGCCTTCAGACGTTCTTCTCCGAACCAGCATTGGTTAAGCGGTGGCGTGAGACGAAGGGCCTCTCAGCCGACGTTGACCGCTACGACATGGTCAGAGCGGCCAAGACCGGTGACGAGGTGGCCGTGAATTTGCTGCGCGAAGCAGGCGAAGGCATCGGAAGGTTTCTGGGCAGCTTCTGCAACATCATCGATCCGGAGGTGATTGTCGGCGGCGGCGAAGCGGTGAGCTTCGGCGACTACCTCTTCGAGCCCATGCGCGACGCGCTACGGCGTTACGCAATGTGGACTCCACCGCCGATCACGCCGGACTGGGCAGACGATTCATGGGCGCGGGGCGCCGCCGCGCTCGCTACCCAGCGGCTGTTTGATTTCGAAAGCAGGCCTGGAGAAGTCGCGGCCGTATAGGCAATATCTCGAACTCGGACGCCCGCGGTGAGGCTTGCTCAAATCCAGCGCCGCACGCGTTTGGCGTAGTCGCGGTATTTCTTGCCGAACTTCGCCGCCAGAACCTTTTCCTCGCTCTCGATCGCCATCTTCTGCGTGGCGAAGGCCGCGATGAGCGCCATCGGCAGGAACCAGACTATCCCTGAGACAAAGGCGACGCCGATCAACAGCAGTGTGTTGGCCAGATAGATCGGATTGCGGGTGATGCCGAAGGGACCCGACGTGACGAGGTGGTCAGGCACCGCGTTCGGGTTGAGCGTTGTCTTGGCCCGGATCATGGTGCGGATCGCGGTGAACCAGAGTGCTGCGACGCCGAACAGCGCCACCCAGCCGGCGGCGAACAGAATATCGCCCAAGAGGTCGCCGATCCAGGGCAGGGGATAGAGCAGGCCCAGCGCGATGCTGATGGCGATGGCGGCGGTGTAGATCAGCGGCGGCCACGGGATGAGCCCCGGCTTCGGCTGGTTCTCGGTCATTTGACCCCTTCCTCCATCAACTTGCTGTCGGTGTTGGCGGTACACATGCCGGCAAGGTCGGACAAGTGTGATTTCCATTCCGCAGTCTGATCGTTGTTGTAGAGCCGATCAAGCGTCGCCTCGCCCTCGAGCGTATCGAGCATGCAGACACAGTAGCTGGAACAGAACTCGGTGTCGCGCGACTGCTCGCAGGACAGCTGGCAGGTTTTGAGGAAATTCACCTGCGGGGTTTCGACCTGCGCCGGCATGATCTGCGAGAACAGCCAAACGCAGCCGATCAGCAATGGCTGGTGGATCAGGTAGAAGGCCAGGCTGTGCCGGCCGATGAAGACCAGCGGGTTGGCCCAGCGCCCGGCCTTGAGGTTCGCCAGCCACGTCAAGATACCCGCGCCCGCGGCAAGCCTGGTGGAGCCTATACCCAGAAGCACGGCGCCGAACCATGGGAACAGTGGAACGTAGTCGTTGGAACGCGGATTGACCGCCGACAGGCCGACCCACCACAGCCATGGATGGTCGAAGGCCTCGAAGCGCAAATAGACCGGCGCCGCGATGACCAGCGCGGCAACCACCATGGTCAGTAAAGCCGGCAGGCGAAGAAACAGCAGGCCGAGCAGGCTGGCCAGCGCGATCTCGTGCAATATGCCGAAGAAGATGAAGCCGTCCGGGGTGGCGATGCGGGTGACGATCGAAATCGCGATCGCGGCTCCCGCGACCATGGCGAAACGCTTCCAGAAGCCGTTCCAGCGGATTTTCTTGCCATGGGCGAGGTACAGGCTGACGCCGACCAGGAACAGGAAGGTCGAGGCGATGCAGCGCGCGTAGATCTTCCACCAGCCGAAGGCGGTCAGGCCGGGATCGGTGTAGCCGAAGAATTCCAGATCCCAGGTGAAATGGTAGCTCGCCATGGCGATCAGCGCGATGCCGCGCACGATGTCGATGGCGACGATGCGCCTTGGTCGATCCTGAACGGGTGCGGTCGGCGTTTGGATGCTCATGGTCTCGCATTCTGATTCAGCCCCGCAAAACGACTATCACGGTTGCACCGAACAAAAGAAGGCCGGGAATTTTGCCGAGGACGCCGGATCAGGCGCCGCTTTAGGCCAGTGCCGGGAAGCCTTTGGCCGACTTCGTTTTTTGCCGGGTACGCGTCGGTTTCCTCTTATTGGCGCCGGCATCGCCACGGCAGATTTGGTCCGATAGATTCTGCTTTGGGGAAGCAATGTCCACCCATGTGCGCCATCCGATCTGGCTTCCGGCCCTAAAGGCCGCGGACGCGCGCACCTTCGCCTCGCTCTATGCGGTCGAATCCTTCGCCCGCGCCACGGTGTCGAGCGTCATCCCGATCCAGGCCTATGAGATCCTGCACAACGAGCAGATCGTCTCGATCCTCTACACCGTCGTGGCGATGCTCGGCCTGTCGGTGACGCTCTTCATGCCAATGCTGATCCGCCGCTTTGCCCGGCGCTGGGTCTACACCGCTGGCGCCTGCCTGCTTGCCATCGGCTCGCTGTTCTTCGTCACCCATACGCTTGCCGGGCAACTGGCCGGCATGCTGTGCCGCGTGATGGGCGCCAGCGCGCTGTCGATCACGCTCAACCTCTACATCATGGACCATATCCGCAAGACCGATTTCATGCAGGCCGAATCGCTGCGCATGGCGTGGTCGATGTTGGCGTGGACCGGCGGGCCGACGCTCGGCATCTTCCTCTACACGCACTTCGGCATCTATGCCGCGCATGGCGCCGTGGCGATCTTCGCCCTGGCCTTGCTGGCGCTGTTCTGGACTTACCGGCTCGGCGACAACCCGTCGATTCGCCCAGGCCAGACGCGCCCGGTCAATCCGCTCGCCAATATCGGCCGCTTCGTCGCGCAGCCCAGGCTCAGACTGGCCTGGCTGATCGCTTTCGGCCGCTCCTGCTTCTGGACGACTTTCTTCGTCTATGGGCCGCTGTTCATGGTCATCACCGGCGAAGGCAAGCTGGCCGGCGGGCTGCTGGTTTCGGCCGGCAACGCGCTGCTGTTCATGGCCATCTTCTGGGGCAAGGCGGGAAAGCGTTTTGGCGGCCGCAGGACGATGACATTTGCCTATTTCGCCATGTCGGCCATGCTGCTGGCGGCAGGCTTCGTCGGCGAGACCGTGCCGCTGCTCACCGGCGCCTTCCTGCTTGGCGGCGCCTTCTTCACCATCGCGCTCGACGCACTCGGCTCGACCGCCTTCATGCGCTCGGTGCGCTCCTATGAAAGATCGCAGATGGCGGCGGTCTACCGGACCTATCTCGACTTTTCCGAACTGACGCCGCCGCTGGTCTATTCGGTGGTGCTGGCGTTTTTCGGCCTAGGCTCGGTGTTCGTCACGCTGGGCCTGCTGGCTGCGGTCTGCGGCTTCGTGACGTGGCGCTATCTGCCGAAATCGCTTTGATCTTCAGGGCTTTGGTGGAAGTGCCGCATGCCAAGGTGCCTGCGGCAGCGGAGGCCCTCACTGGCACGACGCATTCGCGATGGTTGCCGCCGGAATTTGGTTTGCTGGAGGCGACGATTCTGCCTATAGTCGGCAATGTCGTCGGTTCCATTTTGGAGCCAAGAGGGAATGCGGTGAGGGCGAGTTTCGCCCAATGCCGTGGCTGCCCCCGCAACTGTGTGCGGTAGTCCTCTCCATATGCCACTGAAGATTTCTTCTTCGGGAAGGTGGGGAAGGGCGCTGATCCGCGAGCCAGGAGACCTGCCGGCGACAGGAAACTGACTTCGATGCCCTCGGGTGGAGGGCGAAAGGACAAGACATGACTACTGCTTCCGTCTCCCTCGGCGCCTCCGTCTCCTCGCAGTCGCGCTTCATGCAGCTCGCGCTTGCTGCGCTGCTCGGCGTTTTCGTGATGGGCTTTGTCGGCTTCTCGCATATCGATGCGGTCCACAATGCGGCTCACGACTATCGCCACTCGATGGCGTTTCCCTGCCACTGACGAGGATCTGACATCATGAACCTGTTTCGCAACGTCGTGTTCATTGCGGCGATCGCAGGGCTCGTGGCCGGTGTCGTTCTCGCCTGCATGCAGGCCTACGCCACCGTGCCGCTGATCCTGAAGGCGGAAGTCTACGAACAGGCCGGCGGCGGGCATCACCATGACCATGCCGTTCCGGCCCCAACGGATAGCAATGCCATGAGCACAGCCGCTCCGGCAGCGGAAGCCGCCCCGGCCGCCGAAGACGAGGGTTGGGCGCCGGCAGACGGTTTCGAACGTTTCGCCTTCAGCGTGCTTGCCAACATCGTCACCGGCATCGGCTTCGCCTTGATCCTGGTCGCGGTTTCCGAATTCGCCGGCGGCATCGGTGGCTGGCGCCAGGGCGTCTTCTGGGGGCTGGCCGGCTTTGCCGTGTTCACGCTGGCGCCGGGCCTAGGCCTGCCGCCGGAACTGCCGGCCATGCCAGCGGCCGATCTGACCGAGCGCCAGATCTGGTGGTGGGCGACCGTAGCGATGACCGCGGCCGGGCTCGGCCTGATCGCCTTCCGCAAGTCGCTGCCGCTGGCGATCCTGGCTGTGGCCTTGATCGTCGCTCCGCACATCGTCGGCGCGCCGCAGCCCGGCAGTTACGAGACGGCGATCCCCGAAGGCCTGCACCACCAGTTCGTGGTGGCGGTGACAGTGACCAATCTGGTGTTCTGGCTGGTGCTCGGCGCGGTCGTCGGCGTGGTCCGCAGCCGCTTCACCGGCACCGCGACCAGCCTGCGCGACAGCTTTGCCTGACAGCAAGGCACTGACCTTCATCATCGGCGGTGGGGGGGCGGGGGGCGCCGGGCCCCCACCCCCCCCCCCCCCCCCCCCTGCCGCCCGCCCGCGCCCCCCCCCCCCCCCCCCCCCCACGCCGAAACCCTGGCGACGGCCTTGCCCTCGCCATGGGCCTATATCGCCACGGCGCAAGCCTATGATGACGAGATGAGTGAGCGCATCGCTTTGCACCGGTCGCGGCGCGGCGAAGGCTGGACGACCATCGACGCACCGCTCGATCTTGCCGGCGCGCTCGCGGCGTTGCCCGACAACCAGCCGGTGCTTGTCGACTGCCTGACATTGTGGCTGACCAATCATATGTTGGCCGAACATGATCTCGAGCTGGAATGCCGGCGACTGGCGGAGGTGCTGTCGCGGCCGCGCGGGCCCTGGTTCGTGGTGTCCAATGAAGTCGGGCAAGGCATCGTGCCTGACAACGCACTGGCGCGCCGGTTTCGGGATGCCGGCGGCCGGCTCAACCAGCAGATCGCTGCCGTCGCCGACACAGTGCTGCTGATGGTGGCGGGACTTCCGCTGAAGGTGAAATGACATGACCGACGTCGACAATAAGGACGAAGAACGCCACCGCGCCAAGATGGCCAAGCGCAAGGCGGTGCAGGATGCCGAGGTGGCGAGCAAGACGGTCGAGAAGGGGCTGCTGATCGTCAACACCGGGCCGGGCAAGGGTAAGACGACGGCCGCCTTCGGTCTCGCGCTGCGGATGCTCGGCTACGGCAAGCGCGTCGGCGTCGTCCAGTTCATCAAGGGCAAATGGCATACCGGCGAGAAAGACGCCTTCGCCGCCTTCGGCGACCGCGTCATCTGGCACGCGATGGGCGAGGGGTTCACCTGGGAAACGCAGGATCTGAAGCGTGACATCGCCGCGGCCGAAGCGGCGTGGGCCAAGGTGCTCGAGCTGATGGCCGACCCGTCGATCAGCCTGCTGGTGCTCGACGAGTTGAACATCGCGCTGCGCTACGACTATCTTGATCTCGACAAGGTGGTTGCGGCGCTGAAAGCCCGGCGCGAGGGCCTGCACGTCGTCGTCACCGGCCGCAACGCCAAGCCGGCGCTGATCGAGGCTGCTGACCTCGTCACCGAGATGGGCGTGACCAAGCACCATTTTTCCGCGGGCGTTAAGGCGCAGCAGGGCATCGAGTTTTGAACGTCTCTTACCCTCCTCACAAGGGGGAGGGTGAAATGGGTCACGCCACAATGACGATGATCGAAATCACTCCAAACAGCGCAATCAGCAGATAGTCGGCGACGCGATAGAGTTTCAGCGCCTGCCTTATATCGGCGCTGTCGGCTTCGCGGCGGCCGCCTCCGCCCATGAAGACGTCGTCGACCAGGACGCCGCCGTAGCTGCGCGGCCCGGCGAGTGCCAGGCCGAGCGCGCCAGCCATCGCCGCTTCCGGCCAGCCGGCATTCGGCGAGCGGTGCTTCTTCGCGTCGCGCCACACCGCGTGCCAGGCATTGCGCGGGTCGGCGTCCCTGACCAGGAAAGCCGCCAGCACGATCAGCAGCGCCGTCAGCCGTGACGCCGGCAAATTGATCCAATCGTCGAAGCGTGCCGCCGCCCAGCCGAACGCCTCATGGCGCGGGGTACGGTGACCGATCATCGAATCGGCGGTATTGGCGGCCTTGTAGGCGGCGCCGCCGGCGAGGCCGCCTACACCGGTCCAGAAGGCGGGAGCGACGATGCCATCGGAAAAATTCTCGGCCAGGCTCTCGATCGCCGCGCGGCTGATACCGGCCCTGTCCAGCGTCTCGGGATCGCGGCCAACGATGCGCGAGACGGCCACGCGGCCCAGAGCGAGGCCGCCAGTGTCGAGCGCGTCCGCCACCGCCTCGACATGTTCGTAAAGGCTTTTCTGCGACAGGAGCGAGGTTGCCAGAAGGGCCGTGATGATGAGTCCCATGGGAACGAACCAGAGCAGGATCTGCATGCCGAGGCCGATCAGCGCCGGCACGAGCACGATGACCAGCAGCGCCTGGACACCGCGCTTGCGACGCAGTGCGTCGGGATCAGCAGCGTGGTTGAGCCTGCGGTCGAGAAAGGATATCAGCCTGCCGAACCATGTCACGGGATGGCCGATGGCGCGAAACAGCCAGTCGGGATAGCCGAGGGCGAATTCGACGGCCAATGACAGGAAAGCGATCAGAACTGACATGAAGCTTCTTGAAGGAGCGGTGGACCATGGTGGAAGTCTTGGCCGGGCGAGGGCGCTGTTCCCTCACGCTTCGCGGCCTTTCGTCGACCTCTCGACCGGTATCAATCCGCACTCCTACCCGCTTTTCGACCTGCCCGCCACCTCGCTGTCGCGATTGCCGGAGGCCGCGCGCACGCGTGACCTGTTAGAGATCGCGGCCAGCACCTACGGCGCGCCGTCGCCAGCCAACCTCGCGGCGGCACCGGGCACGCAGATCCTATTGCCGCGCGTTGCATCGCTGATCGCGCCCGGCAAGGCTTTGGTGCTGGGGCCGACCTATGCCGAACATGCCCGCGCTGCGGCGATCGCCGGACACCGAGTGTTGGAGGTCAACGATTTCGAAGCGCTGGCAGACGCCGACCTTGCCATTGTCGTCAATCCGAACAATCCGGATGGACGCATCGTCGAGCGGGACCGTTTGCTGGCGCTGGCCGCCCGACTGCGCGCCAAGGGCGGGCTGCTGGTCGTCGACGAGGCGTTCATGGATGTCGGCCCGCGTGAACATAGCCTTGCCGGCGATGTCGAGAGTGGCGGCATCGTCGTCCTGCGCTCGTTCGGCAAGTTCTTCGGTCTTGCCGGGCTGCGGCTCGGGTTCGCACTGTGCGATGTAGCGACGGTCGAACGGCTGGAAACGCAATTCGGGCCATGGGCTGTCGCCGGCCCGGCGCTTGAATACGGCATCCGCGCGCTTGCCGACATTGACTGGCAGGACGCGATGCGGGCATCCCTTGCGGAAGCATCGGCGCGGCTCGATACGCTGTTCAGCCGCTTCGGCATTCTCGTCGCGGGCGGCACGACCTTGTTTCGCTATCTCCGCCTGGCCGATGCCGATGGCCTGTTTGCAGCCCTTGGCGAGCGCGGCATCCTGCTTCGGCATTTTGCCGACCGGCCACATGTCCTGCGCGCCGGCCTGCCGGGGAGCGAGGAGGAATGGCAGCGGCTTGAATCCGCTCTTGCCGAATGGACGGCGCGGCGCGAGGATCGATCAAAGGGTTCGAAGCAATGATCTATGTCTGCTCGTTGGCAAAGATCGAGGAAACGGTGGCAAGGACCGGTGCCGAGCGCATGCTGTCGCTGCTTGCCGCTGGAACGGAGGTGGTACGTCCCGCCTCGATAGCGAGTGAAAACCATCTGCACCTGGTCATGCATGACATTGCGGTGGCGCAGGACGGCATGACCATGCCGGGCGAGGATCATGTCCGCAACCTGCTCGATTTCGCGCGCCGGTGGGACCGGGCAAGGCCGATGGTCGTGCATTGCTATGCCGGCATCAGCCGCTCGACCGCCTCGGCCTATATCATCGCTGCAGCACTGGCGCCGAAACGCGACGAGGCCGAACTGGCTCAAACGCTGCGAGCGCTGTCACCATCGGCGACACCCAATCCGCGACTGATTGCGGTGGCCGACACGCTGCTCGATCGCAACGGCCGCATGGTCGAGGCGATCGAGGCGATCGGGCGCGGTGCCGACGCTTTCGAAGGCACGCCTTTCGCGCTCAAGATTGACGGCTAGCTATTTCAGCCAGTCGACGAGCTTGGCCTTGCGCACATCCCGCAGCAGGCTGATGAAACCATCAGCCTGATATTCTGCCGTCAGCCGGCCTTTTTCCGATGTGGCGATGCTGGCGTCGCCGACCACGCCATTCGGGTTGAGATCGCTAGCGATCCAGGCAAAGGCGTGGGTGCCGGTGTGGCGCAGCAGCGAGAATTCCTTTTCGGCCTTGGCGACGTTAGAAACGAAATTGTCGGCCTTGCCCATGTCGACAAGGTCCGGCCGGAAATGCAGCATCAGCGAGGTCTCGACATCGCCGCCATGGATGCCGTGACGGTCCTCGAGCTCGGTGTACATGCCGGTCGGGCGGCCAAAACGCTGCCAGCTGGTCTTCACCGCCAGCATCTTTTCGCGCACGCGCAGTTCGCGCGTGACGATGCCCATGATCTCCTCGTTGCCACCGTGCGAATTGACGACGACCAGTTTTCGCACGCCGGCGCGCGCGATCGACAGGCCTAGCTCGGTCCAAGCTTCGATCAGCGTGGTTGCCGGCAAGGTGAGGGTGCCCGGCGCGTGCAAATGCTCGTTCGACTTGCCCACTGCCTGGACCGGCAGGATGCGGATGTCGAGATCATCGGGCAGGCGCGAAATGACCGTGTCCAGCATGCCATTCATGATCGAGGTGTCGGTCGAAACAGGCAGGTGCGGCCCATGCTGCTCGATCGCCGCCAGCGGCAGCACGGCGATCGTAGCCTCCGGATCGATCGAGGCGTATTCGGTGGTCCGGTAATCGCCCCACCAGACGCGTTTCTTCGCAACCGTCATGTCATGCCTCTTCGATCAACGAGCCAGACCTAGCGCGGGAAGGGCGGCCTGTCGATCACCCAGCCGCGATCGCCTCGACCTCGACCTTGAATTCGGGCCGCGCGAATCCGGAGACGATCATCAGCGTCGATGCCGGGGCGGGGCTGGAGAACAGGCGGTCGCGGACGTCCATGTAAGGCCGCAGATGCGCGCGGTCGGTAACATAGGCGTTGATGCGCACGATATCCCCGAGGGCCAGCCCGGCCTCGCCGAGCACCGCGGCGATGTTGCGGAAACAGAGCTCGGCTTGTGCCCCCGCGTCTTCCGGGATCTCGTCGTCCGCCGTAATGGCAACCTGGCCCGAGCACAGTACCAGCCGCTTGCCGGCCGGCACTTCGACGCCATGGCTGTAGCGGGCAAAGGGCGGCTTGATCGACTTCGGGGTGAGGAATTTGAACATGGCAATCTCCTGGATGCCGCCAGCCTAAGGCCTGACCCGTCACGCCTTCAAGATGGCGGTGCATGTTGCCGGTGCGATTGTGGACAGGCGTTCAAAAAATAGGCACGATGCCTCTAGTGCAGCACGACCTTGTCCGGCTTTCGCAGATGGCTGTGGTGCAAGCGGGCGGTCCCGGCGCAAGGCGCTGGTGGCATATGTCTTGCTTCTTGAATCTTTGGTGTCGAGCCTGGCGCGTGGCGCGCCGGTGCAAACAGAGGGTGGTGTCGATGTACGGAAAACAGAAGATTTCGGCGGCGGTGGTGGCGCTGCTTGCAGCCGGCACGCTGAGTGCCGCTGCGAATGAGAAAGTCACCTTCGGCACCAACTGGTTGGCCGAGCCGGAACATGGCGGATATTACCAGTCCGTGGCCGATGGCACCTACGCTGCCTGCGGCCTCGATGTCACCATCATGCAGGGCGGCCCGCAGGTCAGCGGTCGGCCGATGCTGCTTGCCGGCAAGATCGATTTCTACATGGGCGGCAATCTCCTGTCGGCTTTCGATGCCGTCCAGCAAGGTATTCCGATGCGCGTGGTGGCGGCGGACTTCCAGAAGGATCCGCAGGTCATCATGTCCCACCCCGGCGAAGGGCTCGACAAGTGGGAAGACCTGAAGAACGCCGACCAATATATATTGGGCGACGAGGGCGTGCAGACCTTCTTCCAATGGATGGTCATCGAACTCGGTTTCGACGCCTCCAAGCGCGCGCCCTACACCTACAACACCGCTCCTTTCCTCGCCGACAAGAAGTCGATCCAGCAGGGCTACGTCACCTCCGAGCCGTTCGCGGTAAAGAAGGAAGGCGGCTTCGTGCCGAACCAGTTCCTGCTGGCCGACTATGGCTGGGACACCTACGCGACGACGATCGAGGTGATGCAGGACACGATCGACAAGAAGCCGGAGGTGGTCCAGTGCTTCGTCGATGGCTCGGCCAAGGGCTGGTACAAATATCTCTACGGCGACAACAAGGCCGCCAACGACCTGATCAAGAAGGATAATCCCGACATGAACGACGAGCAGATCGCGTTCTCGATCGATCAGATGAAGAAGTTCGGCCTGGCCGATTCCGGCGACACGGAAAAGCTCGGAATCGGCGCAATGACCGACGCGCGGGTCCAGAGCTTCTACGACAAGATGGTCAAGGCCAAGGTCACGCCAGCCGGCATCGACATCAAGAAGGCCTACACGCTGACCTTCGTCAACAAGGGCGTCGGGCTCGAGCTGAAGAAGTAGGCCGTCCCGGCATGATGCAGGAAAAAGTGGCGCCAGCGCCGTCTGCGTCGGGCACGTCCTCGACGCTTCTGGCGCTGCGTGGCGTCGGCAAGGTTTTTTCCAACGGTGTGACGGCGCTGAGCGATGTCGACCTGACGATCCGGGAAGGCGATTTCCTCAGCCTGCTCGGACCGTCGGGTTGCGGCAAGTCGACAGCGCTGCGGCTGATCGCCGGCCTGTCGACGCCGACCTCCGGCGTGCTCGACTGGCGCGGCGGCGGCTCGCTTGACCGCTCGAACATCGGCTTCGTCTTCCAGGAGCCGACGCTTTTGCCCTGGGCAAATGTCTTTGACAATGTCTGGCTGCCGCTTCGGCTGAAAGGCATTTCGCGCGCCAAGGCGACACCGGCGATAACGGAAATGCTGGCGCGGGTGCATCTGACCGGTTTCGAAGACGCGGTGCCGCGCGAACTGTCCGGCGGCATGAAGATGCGCGTCTCGATTGCGCGGGCTATGGTGACCAAGCCGCGCGTGCTTTTGATGGACGAGCCGTTCGCGGCACTCGACGAGATCACCCGCTTCAAGCTCAACAATGATCTGCTGGAGCTGTGGCAAGACGAACGCTTCACCGTCGTGTTCGTCACCCACAGCGTCTTCGAAAGCGTCTTTCTCTCCAACCGCGTCGTCATCATGGCGGCGCGGCCGGGCAGGGTGTTCGACGAGCTCGCTATCGAGGCTTCCTATCCTCGCGACGAGGCGTTTCGCACCTCGCCCGACTATGCGGCACTGTGCCGCCAGGCCTCCGATGTGCTGGTCAAGGCCATCAACTCAACAGCAGGCACACACCATGACGGCCATTGACGAGCGGGTGCTCGAACTCGACCCCGAGGAAGCGCGCCGGGTGCGCCAGGAACGCTTCGAGCGGATCGGCCGCTGGGTGCTGCCGCTGGCGATCATGATCCTGGCGATCTGGCTGTGGGACCGCATCTGCGTGTGGAACGAGATTCCGCAGTACATCCTGCCGCGCCCCGGCGTGGTTCTGTGGACGCTCTACAACGATGCCGGCCTGCTGTTTTCCTCCCTGCTGGTCACCTTGCGCATCACCTTCCTCAGCCTGGCTCTGGCCGTCATCGGCGGGGTCGGGCTAGCGGTGCTGTTCGCGCAATCGAAATGGGTCGAGATGTCGTTCTTCCCCTTCGCGATCGTGCTGCAGGTGACGCCGATCGTGGCGATCTTTCCGCTGATCAACATCTATGTGAACGACCAGACGACCAAGCTTCTGCTGTGCGCCTGGATCGTCGCCTTCTTTCCCATACTGTCCAACACCACGCTTGGCCTCAACTCCGTCGACCGCAATCTGCGCGACATGTTCAAGCTCAACGGTGCGACGCGCTGGCAGCAGTTGCGCTATCTCAGGCTGCCGGCGGCGATGCCTTATTTTCTCGGCGGGTTGAAGATCGCCGGCGGCCTGTCGCTGATCGGCGCCGTCGTGGCCGAATTCGTCGCCGGCACCACCGGCCAGTCGTCGGGGCTTGCCTCGCGTATCATCGAGGCTGGCTATCGGCTCAACGCGCCGCGGCTGTTCGCGGCGCTGTTTTTGATTTCGCTCACCGGCATCCTGATCTTCCTAGTGCTGTCGCTGATTTCGCATCTCATTTTGCGGCGCTGGCACGAAAGCGCACTGAAGCAGGAGCGCTAGGATGACTATAATGTTGGCGCGAAATACCCCCCTCTGTCCTGCCGGACATCTCCCCCTCAAGACAGAGGGGGGCAGGCCTTGATACCAGCCTCCGGCTCTTATCAGCTCGCCAACGTCCGTGTTCATCAATCACTGACGTCGGGCCTTACTGCAACTTACGATGATGATGGTTTCGCCCTGGCTGACATTACCGTTGCCGACGGCAAAGTCGCCTGCATTGCAGCGCATGGCAAATTGAAGGCACGTGCCGATGCCGTCGACCTTGCCGGCCGCATAGTGCTGCCGTGCTTCATCGACTGCCACACGCATATCGACAAGGGCCATATCTGGCCGCGAATGCCCAATCCCGACGGCACCTTCATGGGTGCGCTGAACGCCACCGGCACCGACCGTGCCGCTCGCTGGAGCGCAGAGGACGTGGCGCGGCGCATGGATTTTTCGCTGCGCTCGGCCTATGCGCATGGCACAAGGGCGCTGCGCACGCATCTCGATAGCGTCGCACCGCAGGAGGAGATCTCCTGGCCGGTGTTCGAGACGATGCGCGAGGCATGGCGCGGCCGTATCGAGTTGCAGGGCGCGTGCCTGATCGGCATCGAGGGCGTGCGCGACAAGAAGTGGTTCGACAGGCTGGCCAAGCGGGTCGCCGCCGCGAAGGGCGTGCTCGGGGTCGTCACCTATATGGTGCCGGACCTCGAAGAGCTGCTTGACCATGTCTTCGCGCAGGCGATCAAGCATGGCCTCGATCTCGATTTCCATGCCGACGAGACCGACGATGTTGCCGCCATATCGCTGAAGAAGATCGCGGAAGCCGCCCTTTGGAACGGCTTCGAGAGCAAGATCCTCATCGGCCATTGCTGTTCGCTGGCGCGCCAGCCGGACCTCGATGTGCTGGACACGCTGGACAAGGTGGCGAAGGCGGGGCTGGCCGTCGTGTCGCTGCCGATGTGCAATCTCTATCTGCAGGACCGGCGCGGCAACGGCACCACGCCGCGCTGGCGTGGCGTGACGCTGCTGCATGAGATGAAGGCGAGGGGCATTCCGGTGGCGGTCGCATCCGACAATACGCGCGACCCGTTCTATGCCTATGGCGATCTCGACATGCTGGAGGTCTACCGCATGGCGACGCGCATCCTGCATTTCGATCATCCGGTCGCCGACTGGCCGCAAGCAATCACCGCGACGCCGGCCAAAGTGATGCGGCTCGACGGCTTCGGTACGCTCGCCGCTGGTGGCGATGCCGATTTCATCGTGTTCAAAGGTCGAAGCTGGACGGAATTGCTGTCGCGGCCCGAATCGGATCGCGTTGTCGTGCGCGGCGGCAGGGCGATCGACCGGCAATTGCCCGACTATGCCGAACTCGACGAACTGATGGTGGAATGATGGACGTTTCGGCGCTCAAACGCGATCTCGAAGGCCTGAAGGTCGACGACAATCCGGCCATCGTCCAGCAGAAGAGCCGCGATTTCTATTGGTATAGCCCGGTGCTGAGGCAGCAGCTCGATCATGTCACCGGCGATTTGATCGTGACGCCGAAGACCGAGGCCGAACTGATCCGCGTGCTTGCGACCTGCCATCGCCATGGCGTGCCGGTAACGCCGCGCGGCAGCGGCACCGGCAATTACGGGCAGGCGATGCCGCTCTCCGGCGGCGTCGTGCTCAACCTTGCCGAAATGAATGAAATCAAGTCGATCGCGCCGGGTCGCGTGGTGACCGGACCGGGAGCCATTCTGGCCGACATCGACAAGGCAACGCGGGCGCATTCCGGCCAGGAGCTTCGGCTGTCGCCGTCCACCTATAACACAGCCTCGATCGGCGGCTTCATCGCCGGCGGTTCGGGTGGCGTCGGTTCGATCAATTTTGGTGGCCTGCGCGATTTCGGCAATGTGCTGCGGCTGCGCGTGGTGACGATGGAAGCGGAGCCGAAAGTGCTCGAACTCACCGGCGAGGACCTGCACAAGGTGACCCATGCCTATGGCACCAACGGCATCATCACCGAAGTCGAGATGCCGCTGACCGCCGCTTACGATTGGGTCGACGTCATCGTTGGCTTCGACGCTTTCATGGATGCGGCCCGCTACGGCAACGCGCTGGCCTGCCAGGACGGCATCCTGACCAAGCTGATCACGCCGATAGCGGCACCCGTGCCGCAGCTCTATTTCAAGCGCCACCAGAAATTCCTTCGGGAAGGGCAGAGCATTTGCGTGGTCATGGTGGCGCGGCACGGGCTCGATGCCTTCCTGGCCTTCACCCGGCGCGCCGGCGGCGAAGTGATCTTTAACGCCGCCACCGTGACGCCGGAGGAGAAAAAGGGCTTGCCGCCGGCCTATGAGCTGGCCTGGAACCACACGACGCTCAGGGCGCTGCGCGTCGACCCTTCGATCACCTATCTGCAATCGCTTTATCCCTTTCCCCACCAGCTGGCGCTGGTCGAAAAGATGGACGCGATGTTTCCGGGCGAGGTTTTTTCGCATCTGGAATTCGTGCGGCTGGACGGCAACATCACCTGCTTCGGCTTGCCATTGGTCAAATTCACCACCGAAGCGCGGCTCGACGAGATCGTGCGCCTGCATGAGGAGAACGGCTGCCCGATCTTCAACCCGCATCGCTACACGTTGGAAGAGGGCGGCATGAAGCAGACGGACGCGGTGCAGCTTGCCTTCAAGCGGGAGACTGATCCGCAAGGGTTGCTCAACCCCGGCAAGATGATCGCCTGGGAGAATCCGGACTACGACTACCGATCGGGTCGGACATTCCTGTTCAAGGGGCTGCAGAGGATGGGATGAGAGGTTCGCGCTTGAGCACCCCCTTCTGTCCTGCCGGACATCTCCCCCGCAAGGGGGGAGATTGGCAGCCTCTCGGTCGCGACCATTCTGCGGCGTTGAAAGTTGGCGAAAGCGATGCGGCGGTCCGATCTCCCCCCTTGCGGGGGAGATGCCCGGCAGGGCAGAGGGGGGTGCCTCGCGCTGACCTGGGGGATATTCCCCTGTGAACATCCTCGTCCTCTACGCCCATCCGGTCGAGACCAGCTTCAATGCCGGCCTGCACCGGATGATCGTGGAGCGGTTGACGGCAGCGGGCCATACCGTCGATGACTGTGACCTCTATGCCGAGGATTTCGATCCTCGGCTGACGCGCCGGGAAAGGCTGGACTATCACAACCAGCGCGGCTCCTCCGATGCGGTGGCTTCCTATGTCGAACGCCTGCTGCGGGCGGATGCGCTGGTGCTTTCCTATCCGGTCTGGAACTACGGCTTTCCGGCGATCCTGAAAGGCTTCTTCGATCGCGTCTTCCTGCCGGGCGTGTCGTTCAAGCTGGTCAACGGCAAGGTGCAGCCGTCGCTGCACAATATCCGTAAGGTTGCAGCGGTGACCACCTATGGCGGCAGCCGGTTCCGCGCCATGCTGATGGGCGATCCGCCCCGCAAATTGATCAAGCGTATGCTGCGCGCCACCGTAAAACCGGGCGCGCCGGTGAGCTATCTCGCTCACTATGCAATGAACCTGTCTACAGACGGCACGCGCAAGGCCTTCGCGGCAAGAGTCGCAGCCAGCATGGACGCCTTCTGATGCGCGCGCTGTTGGTCTACTGCCATCCGGTGCCGGAGAGTTTTTGCGCCGCAATCCGCGATACCGCCGTGGACGTGCTGAAGGCGAGGGGCTGGGAGGTGCGGCTGCTCGACCTCTATGCCGAGAAATTCGACCCGGTGATGACCTGCGACGAGCGGCGCTCCTACAACGACCAGGCGCCGCAGGACCCGGCGCTGAGGCCGCATTTCGAACTGCTCAACTGGGCCGAAGCGATCCTGTTCGTCTATCCGACCTGGTGGTATGGGCTGCCGGCGATGCTGAAGGGCTGGCTCGACCGGGTGTGGGCGACGGATGTCGCCTTCAAGCTGCCTGCTGGCAAGGGACGCATCAAGTCGCTGATGACGCACGTGACCAAGGTCGGCGTCATCACCACTTGCGGCGCGCCGACCTGGTGGAGCGTCGTCGTCGGCCAGCCCGGACGCAAGACCCTTTTGCGCGGCATGCGGGCGCTGTGCGCCACGCGTTGCCGGACATTCTTCCTGGCGCACTATCTGATGGATTCCTCGACGCCACGGACGCGCGCAGCGTTTCTGGCGAAGGTGCGGGCGAAGCTGGAGCGGTTTTGAGTTTTTCACCCTCCCCCTTGTGGGGAGGGTCGCGCAGCAAATGCCGCAAAGCGGCTTTTGCGAAGCGGGGTGGGGTCCTCGTAGGGCGCTATCCCCTACCCCGTCCCGCAATCTCCGCTCCGCTCCGACCGCGAGCCGACCCTCCCCACAAGGGGGAGGGTAAGAGGTGCTATATCCTCACCCGCTCGGATTTCGGATCATACATCGGCTTCAGCGACGCTTCCGCCGCAAAACGCTCGCCGGCGATCTCGATCTCGTAGGATGAGCCCAGCACATCCGCCTCGCTCTCGCCCTGGCACTTGATATAGCCCAGCCCGACGGCGCCGCCGAGGTGATGGCCGTAATTGCCTGATGTGATCGGACCGACGATCTTGCCGTCGCGCAGGATCGCTTCATTGTGGAAGAGCAGGGGTTGCGGGTCCTTCAGGCGAAACTGGACCAGCCGGCGTGACAGGCCGGCTTCCTTCTTCTTCAATACTGCATCACGGCCAATGAAGTCGCCCTTGGCCGTTCTAACCGCAAAGCCGAGGCCGGCTTCCAGCACGTCGTCCTCATCGGTGATGTCATGGCCGAAATGCCGAAAAGCCTTTTCGATGCGGCAGGAATCCAGCGTGTGCAGGCCGCAGAGTTTCAGCCCGACATCGGCCCCTGCGTCTTCGATCGCTTCGAAGATATGGGCTGCCTGGTCGGTCGAGACATAGAGTTCCCAGCCGAGCTCGCCGACATAGGTGACGCGGTGAGCGCGGGCCAGGCCCATGCCGACCTCGATCTCCTGGAACGTACCGAACGGATTGGCTTCGTTGGAGAAATCGTTCGGGCTCACCTTCTGGATCAGCTTTCGCGAGTCCGGCCCCATCAGGCAGAGCACGCTTTCGGCGGCCGTCACATCGGTGATGACGACGAATTCGTCGGTGAGGTGTTTTCTCAGCCAGGCGAGATCGCGCTGCAGCGTGGCGCCGGGAACGACCAGAAAGAATGCCGTCTCCGACAGGCGCGAGACGGTGAGGTCGCTCTCGATGCCGCCGCGCTGGTTGAGCATCTGGGTATAGACGATCTTGCCCGGCGCGACGTCCATGTCGTTGGCGCATAGTTTTTGCAGGAAGGCACAGGCGTCGCGGCCCTCGACGCGGATCTTGCCGAAGGAGGTCATGTCGAACAGGCCGACCTTGTTTCTGACCGCGAGATGTTCTTCGCGCTGGTTGTCGAACCAGTTCTGCCGCTTCCAGGAATAGCGGTATTCGCGCTCCTGGCCCTCGCGAGCGAACCAGTTTGCGCGCTCCCAGCCGGCGACTTCGCCGAAGACAGCGCCGCGCGCCTTCAGATGCTCATGCAGGGGCGAGCGGCGGACATTCCTCGATGTCGCCATCTGGCGATAAGGGAAATGGTCGGCATAGAGCAAGCCGAGCGTTTCGGAGACCCGCTCCTTGAGATACCGGCGGTTCTTCTGGAACGGCTGGGCGCGGCGGATATCGACTTCCCAAAGGTCGAAAGGCGCTTCGCCATCGTTGATCCACTGCGCCAGCGCCATGCCGGCGCCGCCGGAGGAGACGATGCCGATCGAATTATAGCCGGTCGCCATCCAGTAGCCGGACAATTCTGGTGCCTCGCCAAGATAATAGCGGTCGTCCGGCGTGAAACTCTCGGGCCCGTTGAAGAAGGTGTGGATGCCGGCGGTCGCCAGCATCGGCATGCGGTTGACGCCCATTTCGAGGATCGGCTCGAAATGGTCCATATCCTCGGGCAGTTGGTCGAAGCAGAAATCCTCTGGGATGCCGTCCATGCCCCAGGGCTTTGCCACCGGCTCGAAGGCGCCCAGCATCATCTTGCCAGCGTCCTCCTTGTAGTAGGCGCATTCGTCGGGCACGCGCAGGACCGGCAGCCGGCCGAGGCCGGGGATCGGCTCTGTGACGAGATAAAAATGCTCGCAGGCATGCAGCGGGATGGTGACGCCGTTCTGCGCGCCAAGCTCGCGCGCCCACATGCCGGCGCAGTTGACGACAATTTCGGCTTCGATGGTGCCTTGGTCTTCGCCCTGTGCCCAGGACACGCCGGTGACGCGACCAGCCCTGGTGTGGATCTTGGTGACCTTCACATTCTCGACGATTGTGGCGCCGCGCTGGCGCGCGCCCTTGGCCAGCGCCATGGCGATGTTGGCGGGGTCGCACTGGCCGTCGAGCGGCAGATGCACGGCGCCGACGACATCGGAGACATTGAGATGAGGGTACATCTCCTTGACTTCGTTGGGCGAAATCTCGCGGACATCGACATCGAAGGCGCGGGCGAGAGAGGCTTGTCGATAAATCTCGTGCTTGCGCTCCTCGGTCAGCGCCACGGTGATCGAGCCAACCTGGCGCATGCCGGTGCCGACGTCGGTCTCGGCTTCCAGCTCGACGTAAAGGTCGGCGGAATATTTCGCTAGCCGCGTCATGTTCTGCGAACCGCGCAACTGGCCGATCAGGCCGGCAGCATGCCATGTCGTGCCCGACGTCAGTTGCTTGCGTTCCAGGAGCACGATGTCGGTCCAGCCGAGCTTGGCAAGGTGATAGGCGACCGAACAGCCGGAGACGCCGCCGCCGATGATGACGGCTCTGGCTTTGGCGGGAACTGCCTTGCCCGTCATGCGGCCTCGCGACGGTAGCTGGAGGCAAAGCGGCGCAGCCGGAGCGCTGCTTCCTGCAGCACGGGTTCGGGCTGGCAGAGGCTGATGCGAATATGGCCGGCTGCGGCTTCGCCGAAGCTGGAGCCGGGCATCACGGCGACATTCTCCTTGTCGAGCAGAGCCCAGGCGAATTTCTCGTCGTCGGGTTCGAACGCACGTATGTCGAGCATGACAAACATGCCGCCCTCGGAACCGCGCACGTTGACATTGTTCATCCCACGCACGGCGTCGAGCAGGACGGTGCGGCGCGCCGCATAGCGCTCGGCGATCTCCCTGACGCCATAGCGGTTCTCCAGCGCCTCGGCGCAGGCGATCGAGGTGAAGGCCGGCAGGCCGTAAGTCGTCACCAGATTGAGATTGGTGAGCAGTGTGATCATCGCCTCCGGGCCTGTCAGCCAGCCCATGCGCCAGCCGGTCATGCCGTGGCTCTTGGACATCGAATTGATGACCAGCGTTCGTTCGGCCATGCCGGGCAGCGAGCGCGGCGAGACATGCTCGCCGCCGCCCAGCGTCCAATAGACTTCGTCCGACAGCAGCCAGAGGTCATGCTCGCGGCAGATTTCGGCCAGCTGTTCCAGCCGTTCGCGCGAATAGACCGCACCGGTGGGGTTGTTCGGCGTGTTGATGAGAATGGCGCGCGTGTTGGGCCGGAGTGCTGCGCGGATCATCTCGGCACGCGGCTGGAAGCCGTCCTCGGCGGGTGTCTCGACCACGGTGAAACTGGCGCCGGCGGCGCTGAACGTGTTGGGATAGGTGGCGTAATAGGGCGCCACCACGATGGCGTGGTCGCCCTGGTCGAGCACGGCCTGCACGGCCGCGTAGAGTGCGGCCTGGCCACCCGGCGTGGCGATGACTTGATCCGGCGTCGTCTCGACGCCGGTGCAGGCGCTCGAGGCTGCCGCCATCGCCTTGCGCAGGCGCGGCAGGCCGGAAAGCGGCGTGTAGTGGTGATTGCTGCCGCGAACCGCGGTCACGCACGCTTCGATCGTTTGCGAAGGTGTGTCGAAGTCGTGATCGCCGACCGACAGCATGATGATGTCTTCGCCGGCCGCTTTGCGGGCCCAGGCGGCCGAATGGACTTCCCAGCCGTCCTTGCCGGAGGGCACGATGCCGGAAATGCGCGATGATGGTCTAGGCATGCAAAACTCCCGAAATTTCGTAGCCGGCCTGTTCGAGCCGGTCGCGCAGAGCAGCGATATGCGGCGGTCCGACTTCACAGCAGCCGCCGACAATGTCAGCGCCGGCCTCGACCCAGCCGATCGCCTGGTCGGCATAGGCGTCCGGACCAAGGTCGTGACGGGCATGCAGCACATCGACGGTGCCGCCATGCTTGAGGGCTTCGGTGGAGGTGAAGCCATTGGCGTAGGCGCCGACAGGGCCGCCGAGTTCGATCAGTTCAGGCAAGGCCGCGGCGATCGCTTCCGGCCGGCAGCAGTTGAGCAGCCGCGCCGCGACGGCCAAGCCGTCGAGCGCGCTTGCCGCGGCGGCTATTGTCTCGCCACTGCGCAGCCGCGGCTTGCCATGATCGGCCAGCGTCCACGACACCCAAACCGGCTTGCCGCTTTCCGACGCCGCGGTGACAGCAGCGCGCGCCTCCTCGGTGGATGCCATGGTTTCGCACAGGAACAGGTCGACACCATCCGCCTGCTCGGCAACGATGCGGCGATAGATGTCGAGCGTATCCTGATATGAGATGGTCAGTGCCGGCGCGTAGCTGCCGAACAGCGGCGACAGGCAGCCGGCGATGGTTGCCTCACCGGCCTGCTCGCAAGCTTGCCTGGCCAATTCGATGCCGCGCTTCTGCAACGGCTTGAAGAGGTCTTCCGCGCCCTCGCGCGCCAGGCGTTCGGGTGTTGCCGAATAGGTGTTGATCGTAATGACACGGGCGCCGGCACGGATGAATTCCGCGTGTAGGTCGCGTACCAGATCCGGCTCATCGATCAGCACCCGGGCCGACCATAGCGGCGTCGGCTCGGATTGGCTGCGGCGGACCAGTTCCTGGCCCATGCCGCCATCGGTGAGGATGACCTTCTTCATGCGCGCAGCCTGTCGTTCTTCGGATCCCACAGCGGCTCGTCTTTCTGCACGATCGCCTGAAAACGCTCGCCGAAGATCTCGACCTCGATGGCGGTGCCCGGCTCGGCCAGGTCGGCGCGCAGCATGCCGAGCGCGATCGATTTGTCGATGCGATGACCCCAGCCGCCGGACGTCGTTTCGCCGACGATCTTGCCGTCATGCCAGAGTGTAGAAACTGACGGAGCGTCGCAATCGCCGGGGTTTTCCACCACCAGCGTGACGAAGCGCTTTTTCACGCCTTGCTGTTTTTCATTCAGCAACGCCGCCTTGCCGCGGAAGTCGGGCTTGTCCCATTTGACGAAGCGCTCGAGCCCGCCCTGCAGGATCGAATAGTCGGTCGACAGATCGCCTTTCCAGGTGCGGTAGCCTTTTTCGAGCCGCAGCGAATCCAGCGCATACATGCCGAACGGCTTCAGTCCGTGCTGTTGTCCTGAAGCACAGACGGCGTCGAAAATGGCTGCGGTGTCGTCGACCCTGGTGTGGATTTCCCAGCCGAGTTCGCCGGCGAAGGAGACGCGCACAAGTTTCGCCCAGCGACCGGCGATCTTTGTCTCCTGATGCGTCAGCCATGGCAAAGTGAGGTCGGCTTCGCAGACATCGGCGAGGATTTTTCGCGAGTTGGGGCCGGCCAGGATCTGGGTCGAGAATTCCTCGGTCCGGTCGATCAGCCTGAACGGCGCGTCCTTGGGCATGCGCGACTTCAACCACTCGAAATCATGCCATTGCGCGACCGCCGCGGTGATCAGCGTCATCACGTTCTCGTCGTGGCGCACGACGGACATTTCAGTCACGATGCGGCCCTTGTCGTCGGCGAAATAGACGAGGCCGATGCGGCCGGGCTTCGGCACCAACCCGGTGACCTGCAGGCTCAGCCATTCGGCGGCACCCGGGCCTTCCAGGTTGAAGCGGGAGAAGCCCGGCAGGTCCAAAATGCCGGCGGCGTCGCGCACGGCCAGGCATTCCTCGCGCACGCGGTGTTGCCATGGCCCGTCGCGGCGGAAGGTCAGCGTGGCTTCCTCGGAGATGTCGTCGCCGTCCTGCGCGTACCAGGTGGCGCGCTCCCAGCCATTATAGGCGTCGAAGCGGCCACCGAGCGCCTTGATGCGATCGTGGATCGGCGACAGCTTGCGGTCGCGGCCCTCAGGCCAGGCATGGCGCGGAAACTGGATGGCGTATTCGTTGCCGTAGATCTCCATGCCCTTGGCGACGCAATAGTCCGGCGCCGAGGCAAAGGACGTGAAGCGGCGCGGGTCGCAGGACCACATGTCCCATTCGGTCTGGCCCTCGGTCACCCATTCGGCCAGCACCTTGCCGGCGCCGCCGCCCTGGGCGATGCCGAAGGTGAAGACGCAGGCCTCGAAGGCATTGGGAACGCCGGGCATCGGCCCGATCAGCGGATTGCCGTCCGGCGTGTAGGGGATGGGCCCATTGATGACCTTGGACAGGCCGGCGGTGCCAAGGATCGGCACGCGAGCGACGGCGTCGGCCAGATAATGTTCCAGCCGGTCGAGATCGTCGGGGAACAGCTGGAAGGAAAAATCCTCCGGCATCGGGTCGTTGTGGGTCGCCCAGTGCGCACGGCAATTGCGCTCATAGGGGCCGAGATTCATGCCGTTCTTTTCCTGGCGCAGATAGTAGGAGGTATCGACGTCGCGCAGCAGCGGCAGCTTTTTGCCCTGTTCTTTCGACCATGCCGCCAGTTCGGGGATCTCCTCGAACAGGATGTACTGGTGGCTCATCACCATCATCGGCACGTCGCGGCCGAACATCCGGCCGACTTCGGCGGCGCGGTAGCCGGCGGCATTGACGACGATCTCGCAGCGGATCTCGCCTTGTGCCGTCTCGACCACCCACTCGTCATTCTCACGGCGCACGCCTGTGACCGGGCAGAAGCGGATGATCTTCGCGCCCATGTCGCGCGCGCCCTTGGCCAGCGCCTGGGTGAGCTGTGCCGGGTCGATGTCGCCGTCACTCGGGTCGTAGAGCGCGCCTTTCAGATCATGCGTCTCGATGAAAGGATAGCGGCGCTGGATTTCGTCGACGCCGACAATGTCGATGTCCATGCCCTGGTAGCGGCCCATGCCCTTGGCGCGCTGAAATTCCTGCATGCGCTCTTTCGTATGAGCAAGGCGCAGCGAGCCGGTGACGTGATAGTTCATGGGATAGTCGACCGCGTCGGCCAGCCCGCGATAAAGCTCGGTCGAGTAGCGCTGCATGTTCATCAGCGACCAGGACGAGGAGAAGGTCGGCACATTGCCGGCGGCATGCCAGGTCGAGCCGGAGGTCAGCTCGTTCTTTTCAAGCAATACGCAGTCGGTCCAGCCCGCCTTGGCGAGATGATAGAGCGCGGAGGTGCCGACGGCGCCGCCTCCGATGATCACCACGCGCGCCGTGCTCGGCAAACCCGCCATGTTCTTCTCCCAAACCTGAAGCGCGTCGCGCTTCTATTTTTGTTTTGATGCATGTCGTTCTCCCAAAACCGCTGCACACTTTTGGGCGACATGCATTCTTCAATAGACTGGTGGTGAAACCACCCAGATGACAATTGCCGGCTCGGAACCCGGATTGCGCCAACGGTAGGGCTTGCCTTCGAAGCGAAAGGAATCGCCCTCGCCAAGCCGATGCCAGACGCCGGCTATTTCGATGTCGAACAGTCCGGATGCGACGTACCCGGCTTCCTCGGTCGGCCGCTGTGCCTCGGCTTTCAGTTCGGCACCCGGCGCGAAGACCGAACGCACCATCTCGAAGCTACCGCCGAGATCGGGCGACAGAAGCTCCTCCACCAGGCCGGATTCGCTTGTGCCAAGCGTGCGGCGCCTGCCGGCGCGCACAACCACGCCGCGCTCGCTTTCAACAGGCACGTCATGGCTGAAGAACAGGCTGATCGGCACGCCGAACAGTTCGGCGAAGGCCCTGAGGTCGCCGAGCGATGGCGTCGACAGGCCACGCTCGACCTGGCTGACCCAGCCGACCGAACGGCCAAGCTTCAGGCCGATCTCGGCCAGCGTCAGCCCGCGCGCCTTGCGCAAGGCCCTGATATCGCTAGCCAGCACGCGCTCGTCAGGTCCCTGCAATGTTCGTGCGGTAGTCGGCGGCAAAATACTCACTTCATGAAAAATTCCAGTCAAATTTCATGAGAAATCAGGATCGTGAAAAAATCAAGTGGATTTTCACGGATGCACAAGATTTGCTTGCGCGATTTTGGCGGTTCATGCAAAGGCTCGGGCACGAACGGCGAGTGGGGACGTCTGGTCGAGACGAGGGTTAAGGGACGGCCCATGCTGAAAAACAACACCCGAATTGCGGGCGATGCCGAGATCGTCGATGAGGCGATCCTGTCGCGCCGTTCGGTGCGCGCGTTTCTGCCCGACATGGTCGACGACGACACCATTCGCGATATTCTGGCGGTCGCGGCGCGTGCTCCGTCCGGGACCAACATGCAGCCATGGAAGGTCTACGTCACCAAGGGCGAGACCAAGCAGCGGATATCAGACGCCATTCTCAATTCGGGCATTCGCGCCGAAAAGGCCGACTGGGACGAGTACCGCTACTATCCCACCCAGTTCTTCGAGCCGTATCTGACCCGCCGCCGCGCCAACGGTTTCGGGCTCTATGGCGCGCTTGGCATCGGCCGCCGCGAGGTCGACAAGATGCGCGCCCAGCACGACCGCAACTTCGTCTTCTTCGATGCGCCGGTCGGCATGATCTTCACCATCGACCGCCGGCTCAACCAGGGCTCATGGATCGACTACGGCATGTTCCTGCAGAACATCATGGTCGCGGCGCGGGGCAGGGGTTTGCACACGTGCCCACAAGCAGCGTTTGCACCCTACCATCGTCAGATAAGGCCGGTGCTCAACATTCCCGACGAGGAGATCGTCGTCTGCGGCATGGCGCTTGGCCATGAGGACCTATCCAAACCGGAAAACACCTTCCGCACCGATCGCGTGCCGCTGGAAGAGTGGGTGACGTTCAGCGAATAAGCCGGCCGGCTAGGAATCCGGGTGGTAGGTAGGCAAGCAGCGCCCAGAGCGTGATGACGCCCTCGATCACGAACTGGAGGCGGAAGTCGTCGGCGAGAGGCCGGCCGCCTCTACTGCACCTCGTAGCCGACTTCCTCGCTTGCGTGACAGAGCGCCTTCCAGAACGACCGGGCGAAGGAGCGGAAGACGTAGATGTCGAACTGGTCGGCGCCGGTGCGCTGGATCTGGGCGAAGACATCGTGATGGGCGGTCGAGCGGCCGACGCCGACCGGGAAGGCAGGCAGCGAAAAGTCGATGGCGAAGAACTTTGCCAGCACCCATTCGGCCTTCGGCCCGGCAATGCGGATCACGGTGCGGCCATGCGAGAGGTCGGTGATCGTACCGATGGCCGGGGTAACCAGCTTGGCAAAGGCAGCGGCCAACTCCTCGGCCTCGTCGGCAACGGTGAACTTTCCAGGCGCGAAGCCGAACACCGACTTCACGCCGTCGCTCGCTCCGCCGCCGGCACCGTCCGGCAGCGCAAGCCCAGTGACGGTGTGGATGGCTGATATCAGCTTCTTCTCTTCGCCAGGCCAGGCGGCGAGCTGCACGATCGAGCCCGGCCGCGTCTCGGTCAGGATGATCTCGACGCCGTGCTCGAAATTGCCGTGCGAGCCGACGTGAAATTCCGGCTCGAGTGGCGACAAGTGCTCTGGCGGCTTGCGCTCGGGTGATTGGCGCTCAACCATGCATGCGACTCCCGTCCGGATCGAAGAAGTGGTTGGAGACGATCTCGACCGGTCCGAACCGGTTGCGCAAGGGATCCGAGACATGGGCGCGCGTGCCTTGCCTGGCCTTGCCGCCCTTGACCAGCGCCAGCGCGATATGCTTGCCGAGCGCCGGCGAATAGCAGCAGGCGGTGATGTGGCCGATGGAACCGTGCGGATTGGCCTCGTCCAGTTCTTCGACGATGTGCGCTCCGCCGTTGAGTGGCCGGTTGTCGAGCGAAATCAGGCCGACCAGTTCCAGGCGGTCAGCGGCGGTCAGGCCTTCGCGGTCCATCATCGCCGAGCCGATGAACGGCTTCTTCTTCGACAGCATCCAGTCGAGATGCAAATCGCGCGCAGTAGTGCGGCCGTCGATCTCGGCGCCGGTGACATGGCCCTTTTCGATGCGCATCGTGCCCAGTGCTTCAAGACCGTAGGTGACGAGCCCGAACGGTCTGCCGGCCTCGACCAGCGCCTCCCAGACATGGGTGCCATAGCCTGCGCCGGAATAGACTTCGAACGCCATTTCGCCGGAGAACGACAACCGGCAAATCATCACCGGTACGCCTGATATCTCGCCACGAACGATGCCCATGAACGGCAAGGTAGCGTTGTCCACCGCTGTGCCAGTGACACATGTAGCAAGGATCTGCCTGGCCTTGGGCCCACCGATCGCGGCGCCCGCCCATTCGTCGGTCACCGAGGTGACGTGGACTTTCAGCTCCGGCCAGATCACGTCGAGGAAATATTCGAGATGCTGCATCACCTTGCCAGCGTTGGCCGTGGTGGTGGTCATCAGGAAATCCTGCTCGCCGAGTCGCCAGGTGGTGCCGTCGTCGAAGGCGAGGCCGTCCTCGCGCAGCATGAGGCCGTAGCGGGCCTTGCCGACGGCGAGCGTCGAAAACATGTTGGTGTAGACGCGGTCGAGGAACAGAGCGGCGTCGGGCCCTTGCACCGCAATCTTGCCCAGTGTCGAGACATCGACGATGCCGGCGCTCTCGCGCGTCGCCTTGGCTTCGCGGACATAGGCCTGCTCGACCGTCTCGCCGGCATGGCCGTAGATCATCGGACGGTACCAGAGGCCGGCGGAATACATCGTTGCACCATTGGCTAGATGCCAGTCATGCATCGGCGTCAGCCGTTCGGGCTTCAGGTCGCCGAAGCGCTCGGCCGCCAGCGAACCGATCGAAACCGGTGCAAAGGGCGGCCGGAAGCGCGTCGTGCCGACCTCTGGGATCGGCTTGCCCAGCGCTTCGGCCATGATGGCAAGGCCGGGCACGTTGGAGCTCTTGCCCTGGTCGGTCGCCATGCCGAGCGTGGTGTAGCGCTTCAGATGCTCGACCGAGACAAAGCCTTCGCGATGCGCCAGCCGCACGTCCTCGGCGGTGACGTCGTGCTGGAAGTCGACAAAGCTCTTGCCCTTGGCCCTGATCTCGAACACCGGGGCAGGACGGGGGTCACAAGGCAAGGATTCGATAATCGGGTACGCCATCGGCGTGACTGTTGCGCCGATCGCCGAAAAACCAGCGTTGCGGCCGTCCAGTATTGCCTCGAGGGTCATGAAATGGCCGTTGAAGGCGCCGGCGCCGACCCATTTCTGCGTCGGCTTCGGCGGCAGGAAAGCTTGCAACGCCTCGTTCCATTCCGCTTTGGCGCCAGCCTGGCTTGCGAGATGGATGGTCGGCGACCAGCCGCCGGACATCAGCAGGCAATCGGCATGGATGCTGCGCGCGTCGCCGGCGAGCGTTCCGTTGGTCATGTCGAAGCGTTGCAGCTTGAGGCCGGACAGCGCCTTGCCACCTTCGGTGGCGACGACGGCGTAACCGGCGAAGATCTCGGCTTCGGCTTCCGTGGCCAGCTTGCGCATCTCTGGCGACAGCTCCGGCCTGATATCGGCGATGGCAACGATCGCGGCACCGGCCTTCTTCAAGGCGACGGCTGCCCGGTAGGCGCTGTCATTGTTGGTGAACAGCGCGATCCGCTCCCCCGGCAGCACGCCGAACTCGTTGGCATAGCGCTCGGCGGCGTGCGCCAGCATCACGCCTGGCCGGTCATTGCCGGGGAACACCAGCGGCCGTTCGAAAGCGCCGGTGGCCAGCACCACGGATTTGGCGCGGATCGCCCAGTAGCGATGGCGCGGCTCGCCTTTGCCTGGCTGCTCCTTGTGATCGTTGACCCGTTCGAGCGCGGCGAGCGTGTTGTTGTCGTAGTAGCCCCACACCGTGGTGCGCGGCAAAAGGCGGACATTGTCGCGGCCTTCGAGCTGGGCGACTATGCGGCGAGCCCAATCGGCGGCCGGTGCGCCATCGATGGTCTCGTCGGACCAGCTGGCCGAGCCGCCGAAACGCGGCTCGAGATCGGCCAGCATGACGCGGGCGCCCAGATCGGCGGCGGTCTTGGCTGCCATCAGGCCGGCCGGGCCGGAGCCGACCACCAGCACATCGCAAAATGCGTTCATGCGCTCATAGCGGGCCGGGTCCTTGGCCGATCCGGCGCTGCCGAGCCCGGCGGCACGACGGATGAAATGCTCGCAGAACATCCAGAAGCGCGTGCCCTTCAGCGGGCCGAACACCGGTCCCATGAACGTCTTGTAGTAGAAGCCCGCCGACAGGATCTTGCCGCCGAGTTGGTTGACGGCGTTAATGTCCCAGGCAAGGGAGGGAAAGCGGTTCTGGCTGATGGCAACCAGCCCGTCATGGATCTCGACCATGGTCGCCGGAATGTTCGGCTCGCGGACGTCGCCCTTCAGCACTGTCACCAGGGCGTTGGGCTCCTCGACGCCTGCGGTGACCAGGCCGCGCGGGCGGTGGTATTTGAACGAGCGACCGAAGAGGGTGATGCCCTTGGCCAGCAGGGCCGACGCCAGCGTGTCGCCGGCATGGCCGGTGTAGGTCGCGCCGTCGAAGGTGAAGCGGATCGTTTTCAGCCGGTCGATGCGGCCGCCGGTGTCGGTGCGGCGCGGGCTCATGCCTTGTCCTCCGCCTTGCGGCGCGCGGCCGAACCATGATCGCCGCGCACAAAGGCGACGCTGGAAATCTCATGCGTCAGCGTGTTGCGCACGACCCTCAGATGCGCGCGGCAACCACCGGAATGCTGCCAGATCTCGTTGTGTTCGCCGGCCGGGTTCAGGCGGTCATAGACATAGGCGTTCCACGCCTCGAAATTCTGCGAGGCGGGGTCGGGACGCTGACGGTTGCCGTCACCTTGATAGGTAAACTCGATGACGTCGCGCGGGCCGCAATAGGGGCAGGTGATCAGCATCGAATTTTATCTTCTTGGTTGACCATGAGCTTATCGGAAAACCGTTCTCCACTTTTCCGCATCATGGTTTAATGCAGCCGCGGGTTTGCACCCTGGCCCTTGTCGTCGATCATCAGGCCGCGATGGAAGCGGTCAAGCGTGAAGGGGGCGTTGAGGTCGTGCGGCTGATCCTTGGCGATGGTCCAGGCGAAGCACCAGCCGGAAGCCGGCGTCGCCTTGAAGCCGCCATAGCACCAGCCGCAGTTGAGATACATGCCGGGCAGGGGGCCGGTGGTGATGATCGGCGAGCCATCCATCGACATGTCGCAGACGCCGCCCCAGGAGCGCAGCATGCGCACGCGGGCAAGGCCCGGAAACAGCGCCAGCATCTCGCTCATCACCTCGTCGACGATAGGCAAATTGCCGCGCTGGGCGTAACTGTTGTAGCCGTCGATGTCGCCGCCATAGATGAGGCCGCCCTTGTCCGACTGCGACATGTAGAAATGGCCCATGCCAAACGTGACGACGGTGTCGATGAAGGGCTTCAGCGATTCCGTCACGAAGGCCTGCAGCACATGGCTTTCGATCGGCATCGTCTCGATGCCGGCCAGCTGCATGACGCGTCCAGTGCTGCCGGCCACCGCGACAGCCACCTTCTTGGCGCGGATGTCGCCGCGCGACGTCGTGACGCCCGTGATGCTGTCGCCATCGCGAAGGAAGCCGGTGACCTCGCAATTCTCGATGATATCGACGCCACGGCGGTCGGCGCCACGCGCATAGCCCCAGGCCACCGCATCGTGGCGAGCAGTGCCGGCGCGCCGCTGCATCAAGCCGCCGACCACCGGAAAGCGTGCGTCGGCGGAAACGTCGAGCGCCGGGATCAGGCGCTTGATCTGCGCCGGTGTCATCAGCTCGGCGTCGACGCCGAGATGGCGCATGGCGTTGCCGCGCCTTGCATAGTCGTCGAACTGGGCCGGCGTGTGCGCCAGGTTCAGGCAGCCGCGCTGCGAAAACATGACGTTGTAGTTGAGCTCGTGCGAAAGGTTCTCCCACAACTTCATCGAGTGTTCGTAGAAGCGGGTGTTGGCCGGCAGCAGGTAGTTCGAGCGCACGGCTGTCGTGTTGCGGCCGACATTGCCGGAGCCGAGCCAGCCTTTCTCCAGCACGGCGACATTGGTGATGCCGTGCTCCTTGGCGAGATAATAAGCGGTCGCCAGCCCGTGGCCACCGCCGCCGATGATGACGACATCATAGGACGCTTTCGGGTCCGGCTTCCGCCAGGCCGGCTTCCAGTCCTTGTTTCCCTTGAGCGCGTTCGCGAGCAGCGAAAAGGCCGAGTACTCTGCCATCATGGTCATCCGGTTCGGGCGATGCGGCAGACTATAGAGCAGGCCGCATCGGCAAAGCCAATATTGCGCCATTGCCTTTCGACTGGCCGACGCACTGTGTGATCGGACGGGCCAGTGATGGTTGCGACGGCTTGCCCCATGATATGGCCGTCTCTATCAAGGACAGGCAATTTCAAATTGCCTTTGCCGCACGAGTCGCCATCAAAATCATGATTTTCCGATTGCATCGCCTCATTTTGATCCTCGCGCTCGTTTTCTCGGCGCTGCACCCGTTCGACGCTACTGCGCAGGCGCTCGGCCAGGGCGCCGCCGGACTGATCACCGATCAGCAGAAAGTCATTCAGGGCCTGACGGCCAAGACTGACGACCTCGAGAAGAAGATACAGCAGGACGGTGAGGACGATGCCTCGCTGGTGGATATACGTCTGCAACTGGAGGGTCTGTCGCGGGCGGCCCTCACCGGTGCGCTGGCGTTCCGTTCGCGCCTCAACGATATCAACAATCGGATCGAGACACTGGGTCCGCCGCCGGCGGCAGGCCAGCCGCAGGAGCCCGACATAGTGACCGGCGAACGCCAGGCGCTGGTGTCGGAGAAGGCCGAGATCAATGCGGTCGTCGCCAGCGCGCAGAACCTGTCGATCCGCATCAGCGGGCTGATCGACAGGATCGGCAGCATGCGCAGCGAGCTGTTCCGCAATCTTTTAACCAAGCGCTACGTGCTATCCGATGCACTGAGCCCGCAGGTCTTCTCCGACGCCAGGGACGAATTCGACAAATTCTACAAGGCGGTATCGTCCTGGCTGAGCTTCGCCTTCAAGTTCAAGTTCCAGGCCGTCCTTGCCGCGACCTTCGTGGCGCTCGGGCTGGCCCTGGTGCTGCTGGTCGGCGGCAGGCGCCTGTTCGGGCGGGTGTTCGAGGCTGATCCCACCAACGAAGATCCATCCTATCTCAGCCGTCTTTCGGTGGCCTTCTGGTCGACCTTGCTGCCGACGCTGGCGGTCGGTGTATTCCTGGCCTCCACGGTATTCTTTTTCAACTATTACAATGTGCTGCGCGGCGATATCGGCCTCTTCCTGAATGCGCTCGCGGCGGTTATCGGAGTGGTGTTCTGCGTCAACAGGCTGACCAACGCGGCGCTTGAGCCGCGGCTGCCGAACTGGCGGCTTATCCCCGTCGAAACCGGCCCGGCGCGCTGGCTGGCGCGGCTGACGACCGCCATGGCCGTGGTCATCGGCGTCAACTATTTCCTGTCAGTGGTCAACGACAAGATGGGCTCGCCGCTGTCGCTGATCATCGCCCGCAGTTTCGGTGCCACCATCATCGTCGGCGTTATCCTGATCCTGATGGCGATGCTGAGGCCGTTCAAGGCGCATGATGGAAGCTGGCGGCCGTGGCCGGCATGGCTGCGCTATACATCGCTTGCGCTTGGTCTTTTCACCATCATTGCCGCGCTGCTCGGCTATATCGGACTTGCCTTGTTCGTCTCTCAACAGGTGGTCGTTACCGGCACTGCGCTGGTCACAGCCTATATCGGCTTCCTGTCGGCGCGCGCGATCGGCGAGGAGGGCGCTTTCACCAACACGTCCGTCGGGCGCTGGCTGTCAGCCAATTCGAGTTACGAGGATACCGCGCTCGACCAGCTCGGCCTCGTCGTCAGCGTCGCCATCAATGTGATGATCGTGCTGGTATTCCTGCCGCTGATCCTGCTGATGTGGGGCTTCCAGCCCGGCGATATCGAGGCCTGGGCCTACAAACTGGCAACCGGGATCAATATCGGCTCGGTGACGATTTCGGTCACCGGCATTCTTTCGGGCATCGTCGTCTTCATCATCGGCTATTTCCTGACGCGCTGGTTCCAGGGCTGGCTAGACGGTTCGGTGATGGCGCGCGGCAAGGTCGATACCGGGGTGCGCAATTCGATCCGGCTGGCGGTCGGCTACGCCGGTGTTGCGCTGGCGGCGCTCGTCGGCATATCGGCGGCGGGCATCGACCTCTCCAGTCTGGCGCTGGTCGCCGGCGCTCTTTCCCTCGGTATCGGTTTTGGCCTGCAGAACGTTGTGTCCAATTTCGTTTCCGGCCTGATCCTTCTGGCGGAACGGCCGTTCAAGGTCGGCGACTGGATCGTCGCCGGCGATGTCAGCGGCACCGTCAAGAAGATCAGCGTGCGCGCCACCGAGATCGAAACTTTCCAGCGGCAATCGGTCATCCTGCCCAATTCGAACCTGATCAACAACGCCGTCGGCAATTGGACGCATCGCAACAAGCTCGGCCGTATCGATATCAAGGTCGGCGTTGCCTATGGCAGCGACGTCAAGCAGGTACATGCCGTCCTGCTGGACATCGCCCGCAGCCATCCCTTGGTGCTGAAAAACCCCGAACCCTTCGTGCTGTTTTCCAACTTCGGGCCTGCCGCACTCGAATTCGAGATCCGCGTGTTCCTGGCCGATGTGATGAACGGCAACATCGCGCAGAACGACATCCGATTTGCCGTGCTTGAGAAATTCAGCGGCGAGCACATCGAAATTCCATCGACGCCGCGCGCCGTTGTCGATGTCAGCAAACCCAAGGCCTGGCCGACCGATGATGACAAGATCGAGGCCGACTTCGCCGAGCAGGAGCAGGCCAAGATGGCGGCTGCCGCCGAAGCAAGACGGGCGGCCAAGACGGGACGCAAGGCGCGCAAGCCAGATCCCGACTAAGTTGTGCCGATTTCAGCCAGCCCGCCAATTGACGCGCTCGACCGGCCAAAGCCAATTGCGGCATGAATGCGGCATTCAGTTGCGGTTCAGCTTCCATCTCATATAAGCTCCCATGCAAAGGCGAAAGTGCCTTGCGAAATGCAACAGAGGCGGTGGGAACACCGATATTGCACCATGTGGAAGTCTCTCGTCGCTGCCGTCGCTTTGCTCGCCGTGAGCGGCTCGACCCATGCCGCAAGCGCGGTCAACAAGGACGCCGAGACCCGCACGCTGATCGTGACCGAGGGTGGCAGCAAAAGCGACCTGGCGCTCGCCGCTGGCGAAACCGTCGAGTTCTGCCCGAATGGCTGCTTCGTCACCTTGCCCAACGGCGACCTCGAAGCCCTGACCGGCTCGGAAACGGTCGAAATCTCGGGGGGCGTCGCCCGCATCAAGTAATCTTGGCGGCATGATTGGAAAGGCCGGGCATTTGCTCGGCCTTTTGCCGTTCCCGGTATCGATTGTTTAGCAATGACGCCGGAAATAGCGCCACGGCAGCCACAACCAAACCCAACCGGCCCTGCCCGCGGTGCCTGAGTTAACCCCGCTTCGGAAGGCGACCCGCTCAAGTCCCGGATGTGAAGCATTTCACCCTGTGGTCGCTCGGCTTTTTGCCAATGTCGCAAACAGGCTTCATCAGCGTCACCGCTCCGCCCTATAGTCCGCCCGCTTTATCACTTTGGAGTCGCGGGCAATGGCAGAGTTTCCGAAAAAGGCAAAGGTCGTCATCGTCGGCCTCGGCGGTATTGTCGGCGCATCGATCGCCCATCATCTGATCGAGCGGGGCTGGGATGATATTGTCGGCATCGACAAGTCAGGCATCCCGACCGATATCGGCTCGACGGCGCACGCCTCCGACTTCTGCTACACGACCAGCCACGATTTCCTGTCGTGCTGGACGACGCTCTACTCCATCGATTTCTATGAGAAGATGGGCCACTACGCGCGCATTGGCGGGCTCGAAGTCGCGCGCGTCGGCGACGATAGCCGCATGGAAGAAATCAAGCGCAAGATCGCCTCGGCCAAGGCGTTTGGCACGCGCGCTCGCCTGATCGAACCGGCCGAGATCAAGGAAAAATTCCCGCTCATCGAAGAAGCAAGGGTGCAGGGCGGCCTGTGGGATCCGGACGCCGGTCTCGTCATCCCGCGCTCGCAGACCGTCGCCGGCAAGCTGGTCGACCAGGCGGAAGCCTCCGGCAAGCTCAAATCCTTCGCCAATACGCCGGCCCGGTCTCTTGTCGTCAAGGACGGCCGCATATCAGGCGTGGTGACCGACCGCGGCACGATCGAGGCAGACTATGTCGTCGTCTGTGCCGGCATCTGGGGCCGGCTAATTGCCGAAATGGTCGGCGAGGACCTGCCGGTCATGCCGATCGATCATCCGCTCACGTTCTTCGGTCCCTACAATGAGTTTGCCGGCACCGGCAAGGAGATCGGCTGGCCGCTGCTGCGCGACCAGGGCAATTCGGCCTATATGCGCGACACCGGCGATCCCAAGACCGCCGAGGGCGGCCAGATCGAATGGGGCTACTACGAGGAGACCAATCCGCGCCTTTGCCATCCGCGCGATCTGCTTGAGAAGGACCAGGCGCGGCTTTCGCCCTCGCAGCGCGACCTCGACATGGAACAGATCCTGGCACCGCTCGAGCGCGCCATGGAACTGACGCCGATCCTCGGCGAACTCGGCTACAATGAAAGCCATTCCTTCAACGGCCTGCTACAGGTGACAGCGGATGGTGGCCCGTCCATGGGCGAAAGCCAGAAGGTGCGGGGCCTTTGGTATGCCGTCGCCATCTGGGTCAAGGACGGCCCCGGCATGGGCAAGCTCATCGCCGATTGGATGACCGACGGCCGCACCGCGATCGACCATCACGCCATCGACTATGCGCGCTTCTATCCGCACCAGACGAAGGAGCAGTTCATCTGGGACCGCTGCACCGAGACGGCGATGAAGGTCTACAATCCGGCTGTGCATCCGCGCGAGCCTTTCTCCAAGGCCCGCAACATCAGGCGCTCGCCGTTTTGGGAGCGCGAGAAGGAACTCGGCGGCTATTTCATGGAACTGGGCGGCTGGGAGCGCGCGCATGGTTATGCCGCCAACGAGCATCTGCTGGAGAAATACGGCAACCGGGTGCCGGTGCGCGAGAACGAGTGGGACAATCGCCATTTCTGGCGCGTCTCCAATGCCGAACATCTCGCCATGAGCGAGGATTGCGGCATCGTCAACCTGTCGCACTTCGCCATGTATGATATCGAAGGTCCCGACCATGTCGCGTTGCTGGAATGGCTGTGCGCGGCCAAGATCGGTGGCGACAACAACATCGGCAAGGGCATCTACACCCACTTCCTCGACGAGGAAGGCATGGTGCGCGCCGACTTCACCGTCATCCGCATGGCCGACCGCTGCCGTTTGATCGATGGCGCCGACGCCGGCCCGCGCGACTTCCAGTACATGCGCCGCACGGCGCAGGACAAAGGCTTTGATGTCACGATCACCGATGTGACCGAGAAGTATGTCACCGTCGGCATCTGGGGGCCGAATGCCCGGGCGACCTTGCAGAAAGTTGTCGAGAATCCGGATGGGCTGTCGCCCGAGAACTTCCCCTTCGCGGCGATCAAGCCGGTCAGCATCGGTGGCAAGGATGTCACCGCTTTCCGCATCTCCTATGTCGGCGAGCAAGGCTGGGAACTGCACATGCGCTACGAGGACGGCCTGGCTGTCTGGGATGCCCTGCGCTCGACCGGCGTGATGCCGTTCGGCGTCGAAACCTATGCCAACACGCGCCGCATGGAAAAAAGCCTGCGCCTGCAGAACGCCGACCTTTTGACCGAATACAATCTGCTCGAAGCCGATCTGGCTCGGCCGAAGGTCAAGGAGAACGACTTTTGCGGCAAGGCCAGGCATGTCGAATACCGCGCCCGCGAGCACCAGCCGGCCATGCTGTGCACGCTGGTGATGACCAGCAATGTCGATTCGAAAGGAGTCGCCCGATATCCCGTCGGCACCATGCCGGTGATGGACCCGAAGACCGGCGAAACGCTGGTCGACGAACTCGGCCGGCGGTCCTTCACCACCTCGATGGCCTATGGCCCGACCATCGGCAAGAACATCGGTCTTGCCTATCTGCCGTGGGCGTACGCCCAGGAAGGCCGCAAGCTCACCATCGAGTATTTCGGCGAAACCTATCCGGTTGAAGTGGCGGCTGTCGGCTACAAGCCGCTCTATGACCCGGAGAATTTGAAGCCGCGCAGCTAATGTCGCAGGACTGTGAATGCAAAGCCCGGCTCGGCCGGGTTTTGCTCTTTTTAAACGGACGATTCTCGCTTACCCTCACGGAATGTCTGCTTCTGCCTGCGCCAGACATTTCCTTTCAGGCTGCGCCGCGTTCGCGCTGACGCTCTGGCTGATGCCAGTATCCGCTGCGGATGAGCCGGTCGATGTCGAACTGGTGCTGGCCGTCGATGTTTCGCTGTCGATGTCGCCGGACGAACTCGAGATCCAGCGTCACGGCTATGCCGCAGCGCTGACGCACGACAATGTGCTGCAGGCCATTGCCGACGGCGCCCATGGCAAGATCGCGGTCACCTATGTCGAGTGGGCCGGCACCAACTGGCAGCGCGTCATCGTGCCGTGGACAGTGATCGCCAGCCGCGCTGACGCGGAGCAGGTGGTTGCGCAACTATCCGCGCAGCCGCCCAACAGTGCACGGCGCACCTCGATCTCCGGCGCACTGGAATTCGGCAATGATCTGTTCGCCGAGAGTGGCTACCAGGGAACGAAGCGGGTGATCGACATTTCAGGCGACGGTCCCAACAATCAGGGCGCGCCGGTCAACCTCACCCGCGACGGGCTGGTCAGGCAAGGCATCGTCATCAATGGCCTGCCGCTGATGACCCGAGGCGGCTTCACCGGCGCCTACGATGTAAACAATCTCGATCGCTATTACAGCGACTGCGTCATTGGCGGCCCCGGAGCCTTCATGATCCCGGTCAACGACTGGACGCAGTTTCCCGAAGCCATCCGCCGCAAGCTGGTGCTGGAACTTGCCGGTCCGGCCCCGCCGCAATGGGCGGCGGAAGAAGCCGCGCATCCGCCTGTGGTATCGGCGCAGGCTGAACCCGCCACCGACTGCCTAGTCGGCGAGAAAATGTGGCGCAACCGCAGCTGGATGTTCGACAGCCGCTAGCTTGCCACTCCGGCAGACGCATTGGCAAAATACCCGGGCCGCGCTATCAGCCGGAGGGGACCCGCGGTCGAAACGGAGGAAACATCAGATGAAACGTCTAGCCATCCTGACTGCTGTCGCGTCCCTGCTTTTTGCCGACGGCGCCAGCGCCCAATACAACGACGAGCCCGCCTGCATAATGTTCGAGCACGCGAATTTTCGCGGGCGGTCCATCGGTATAGAGCCTGACGATTCCGTAAACTTTCGCGGCGGCCAGTTCTGGAACGACCGTGTTTCGTCGGTGATCGTTCGCCGCGGCTGCACGCTCGTTGCCTATGAGGATTCCCGGATGGAGGGCCGTTCGATCGAAATCAGACGCAGGATCCGCGATTTCGGCGGTAGCGAGTGGAACGACCGCATCTCGTCGGCGGAGTGCTATTGCGACGGCTACTGAAGGCTGTTTGGATTTAGGGCAGCCCGCTCCGTTTCGGGATGGGCCGCCCGATAGAGTTGACTACAGCCGCCGGCCCGCCGGTTGCCTCACCAAGCTGTTCATTGACAAGCCGATTGGCGTCTGTGAGACAATTTCCTCAGCGAAAACAAAAGGGGAACTGACATGACCAGGATCGCCGTTATTGCCGCAACATTGACGCTTGCCACCGGTCTGTCCGCACCGGCGATGGCAGCTACCTCGGTTACCATCGGCATCAGCGGCTGGACCGGCTTCGCGCCGCTGACGCTTGCCAAGCAGGCAGGCATTTTTGAGAAGCACGGTCTGGATGTGACCTTGAAGAAAGTGCCGCAGGCGAGCAGGCCGCTTGCCATCGCCAGCGGCGACCTGCAATGCGCCGCTACCACGGTCGAGACCTGGCTGGTGTGGAACGCCAGCGGGGTTACTACCAAGCAGATATTCCAGCTCGACAAATCCTATGGCGCCGATGGCATCGTTGCCCGCAACGACATCAAGACCGTCGCCGACCTCAAGGGCAAGACTGTCGCGTCCTCGGCGCCGGGCACCTCCCCTTATTTCATGCTTGCCTGGGTTTTGAACAAGAACGGCATGTCGACCAAGGATGTGACCGTCGTCAATCTGGAGCCGGACGCGGCGGCACAAGCCTTCCTCGCCGGGCAGAACGATGCGGCGGTGACTTATGAGCCGTTCATTTCGGCGGTGCGCGACAAGTCAGACCAGGGCCACATCCTGGCAACCACGCTCGACTACCCGATGGTGCTCGACACGGTCGGCTGCACGCCCGAATTCCTCAAGGCCAATCCGGATGCTGCCAAGGCGCTGGCCGATAGCTATTTCGACGCGCTCGACCTGATCAAGAAAGATCCGCAGAAATCCTACGAGACCATGGGCGCCGATGTGAAGCAGTCGGCCAAGGAGTTCGAGGATTCGGCGAAATACCTGAAATGGGCCGACAGGACGGAGAACAAGCAGTTCTTCACCAAGGAATTCCAGGACTTTTCCAAGACCGCCGGCGAACTGCTGCTGCAGATGGGGTTGATCAAGGAAGCGCCCGACGTTACCACGCTCGCCGACACCAGCGCGTTGTCGAAGTGACAGAGCTGCCTTTGAGCGCAATGCGGCGGTGCTTGGCGCTGCCGCCTTCTCCTGGACAAGTGACGATTTGAAGATGGGGACGATTTGACGATGCGCCCCTTGCATCCAGTCTCGCCGGGCATCCGAACCGTGCTCGGCATTTCGTTCTTCGTGCTGTTCGTGGTCTTCTGGGCGTGGATCACGCTTGGCGGCCACGTCAACCGCATCTTCCTTGCCGATCCGCTATCGATGCTGCGGGATGGCTGGCGGCTGCTGGTCGAGGATCGTTTCTGGCTCGACATACTGATCACGATCTGGCGGGTTTTCGGCGGCTTCCTGCTAGCGTCGGTCGTCGCGGTGCCGCTCGGCATCGCGATGGGCGCCTGGAAGCCGGTGGAAGCGTTTTTGGAGCCGTTCGTCTCCTTCGCACGCTACTTGCCGGCCTCGGCCTTCATTCCGCTGCTTATCCTGTGGGCTGGCATTGGCGAGCTGGAAAAACTGCTCGTCATCTTCGTCGGCTCGGTGTTCCAGATCGTCCTGATCATCGCGGTCAAGGTAGGCAGCACAAGACGCGATCTGGTCGAGGCGGCCTATACGCTTGGATCCACCAACGACGGCATCGTCAGACGGGTGATCATGCCGGCCAATGCGCCCGAGATCGCCGAGACCTTGCGCCTGGTGCTCGGTTGGGCCTGGACCTATGTCATCGTCGCCGAGCTCATCGGCTCGTCCTCCGGCATCGGCTACATGATCATCAACAGCCAGTCGCGGCTGGCAACGGGGCAGATCATCTTCGGCATCATCGTTATCGGGCTGATCGGGCTGTTGTCCGACTTCGCCTTCAAGGCATTCAACCGCTGGCTCTTTCCATGGAGCCTGGCGTGAGCAAGCTTCTCATCGAAGGCGTCTCGCGCACTTTTGCCGGCGTGAGCGGCGGAGAGCCGGTCAAGGCGTTGATGCCGATCGACGTGGCGGTCGCCGCCAACGACTTCATCACCATCCTCGGGCCATCCGGATGCGGGAAGTCGACATTGCTGCGGATCGTCGCCGGCCTCGAAGCACCGAGCGAGGGCCGCGTGCTGCTCGACGGCAAGGCGGTGACCCGGCCCGGGCCGGATCGCGGCATGGTCTTCCAATCCTACACGCTGTTTCCCTGGCTGACGGTTGCCGAAAACATCGCCTTCGGCCTGCGCGAACGCGGCATGCCTGAAAAGGAGCGGGACGGGATCGTCGCCTCCTATGTCGATCTTGTCGGCCTGAAGGGGTTCGAGAACCATTGGCCGAAGCAGCTCTCCGGCGGCATGCAGCAGCGCACGGCGATCGCACGGGCGCTGGCCAACGATCCCGAGATACTCTTGCTGGATGAGCCGTTCGGCGCGCTCGACAACCAGACCCGCGGGCTGATGCAGGAACTGCTGCTCGGCATCTGGGAACGGCGCAAGAAGACGGTGCTGTTCGTCACCCACGACATCGAGGAGGCGATCTTCATGGCCTCGCGCGTGATCGTGATGACGGCGCGCCCCGGCCGCATCAAGTCGGATGTCGCCATCGACCTGCCGCATCCGCGCCATTACACGCTGAAGACCAGCCTGGAATTCTCGGCGCTGAAGGCACGGCTGACGGAGGATATTCGCGTCGAAGCGATGCGCACGGCGCAGGTGTAGACAGCTTGGCTCACACTGGATCGCGATCGGAAAAGATGCTCGGCTCGCTCAACAGGCGTTTCAGGCGTGAAAGGTCACGCGTCGAGGCATCCAGAGCCGCCATGAACGCAGCCCATTTCTTCGCGTCGAGGCGAAAGCTGCGCCGGTCGGCCAGTTTTTCGGATCGGGTCGTTCTCTTACTCACGTGACACCTGATCAGGCAGCCAGCAACTGCTTGCGGTCGACGCGCTCCTGCTGCGGCGAGCGGGCGTAGAGTTCGCGGTAGCATTTGGAGAAATGCGAGGCCGAGACGAAGCCGCAGGCGACCGCCACCTCGACCACCGGCATCGATGACTGGATCAGCAGGTGTCGGGCGCGATCGAGCCGGATTTCGAGATAATAGCGGGCAGGGGAGCGGCCCATCTCGGTGCGGAACAGCCGTTCGATCTGGCGGCGCGACAGGTCGACATGGTCGGCGATCTCTATCAGCGACAGCGGCTCGGAAAGATTAGCTTCCATCAGTTCGATGATGGTCAGAACTTTCGAGTTCTGGACGCCGAGGCGGGCGCGCAACGGCAGACGCTGGCGGTCGGTCGGACTGCGCACGCGGTCGGTCAGCACCTGCTCGCAGACGCGATTGACGAGGTTCTCGTCAAAGTCGTCGCCGATAAGTTTCAGCATCATGTCGAGTGCCGCGGTGCCGCCGGCGCAGGTGTAGACGTTCTGGTCGATTTCGAACAGGTCGGCAAAGACATTGGCCTTCGGGAACGCCTCGGAAAAGCCCGGCAGGTTCTCCCAATGGATGGCGCAGCGCTTGTTGGACAACAGGCCGGCTGCGGCGAGGATATGCGCGCCGGTGCACAGACCGCCGACGGCGACGCCGCGATTGTACTCTTCGCGTAGCCAGGCAAAGGCCGACTTATTCTGATAGCGCTCGACATCGATGCCGCTGCAGACGATGGCCATGTTCGGCCGGTCGGGGCCTGCCATCTTCTTGCGCTCTTCCTCCAGCGAGGTGTTGACAGCGCATTCGACCCCGTTCGAGGCACGCACCGGCTTGCCATCAATGCTGGCCAGGCGCCAGCGGTAGGCCTCGTAGCCGAGCATGCGATTGGCCGAGCGCAGGGGATCGAGCGCGGTCGCAAAAGCGATCATGGTGAAATCGGGAACAAGGAAGAATACAAACGATCGCTTGATCGGATGCTTTACGGCGTTCACGTGAACCTCACTCATCCATGGCGCGAACAGGATGTCGCGAATAGCATAGCGACATCAGGAAAAACCATGTCTGTCAATCGGCTACGCCGTCCGGACAAGATTAAATTTGCGACATGGGTCGCAAATGGGCAATCGGCGTGCAGCGAGCCCCGGAAGCGGCACCCGCTGTTCAAAGGACAGGCAACGTGCGGTCGGCGGCAGAACAAAAACGCCGCTCTGGCTGGAGCCAGGCGGCGTTGCAGTTCTAAGGCAGCGGCAGGGATGCGCTGCCTCTTACATCTTCAGGCGACGAAGCCCAGGCGCGCCGCATTCATGGCGCCGGTCTGGCCGGGCATGGTGTTGGCGAGGCGCTGGCGCTCGAGAGCAGTGGTCAGGTTCATTTCGCGGCGGGCGAAGAGGCGTGCAAAAAGCTTCATAATCATCTCCATTTGTTGCTCAGACGGGTCGCCTTCGCTTGATGGAGTGGGGCAGCTCGTTTGCTGGCGGTGATATAGGCTCGTGTAAGCAGAAACTAAATCGCAAAAGCGAAGCGCTTGATATGAAAAGCGACATCCAATGCGACAAATTTGGGCAAAGTGCCCGAAATTTATGAAACGAATTAATTGGAAACAGGAGCTGCTATGCGGCTTTCTCATATGCGTCATGCGCGAGCCACATGGCTCCGAAACTCATTTGAACACAAATAAAATAGGGAAGGCCTGCCGGGCTGGTTCGCGCGGCAGGCCTTCAGCAAATGCTACACACGATCTACTTTGCTCCAGCCCAGGATCCGGCGCCATGGCGTGCACTGGTCTTGGCGTCGGAGGCTTCAGGCCAGCCGATATCCTTCTGCAGTTCGATCGGCAGGGAGCGGATAGCGCGTTCGGTCTGGTAGCGGGCGCGGGCCGCGCTGAATTCGGCCGCGATACGACCGATGGACGACAGAATAGACATTATGTTCTCCTTTGGCATCTGGCGCAGCCAGACTGCGCGTTGGCAAATCGGGTTCGTTTCAACTTCATTCGCGTCGAAGGCAGGTCCTGGTTCGCAGGTCATTTCATGGTGCCGATGGCAGCGACCTGCTTCGATGGAGTTGACTATCCTCCCGTTCTGATGTTCAATCAAACGAAATGGAATGATGTTTTGTATCAGAAAAATTGAAGGTCGGTCCCCATGAACGCCCCGCTCAATCATCCACTGCCGTTGCTCGATCTTGACGTTTTGCGCACTTTCGTGGCGATTGCCGAGACCGGCAGTTTCACCACCGCCGCCAATGCCGTCTTCCGCACGCCGTCGGCCGTCTCCATGCAGATCAAGAAGCTGGAGGACATCCTTGGCCGCTCGATGTTCGCGCGCGACGCCCGCTCGGTGTCGTTGACCACGGATGGCGAAATGCTGCTCGGCTATGCCCGCCGGCTGCTGTCGATCAACCGCGAGGTGGTGTCGAAGTTCATCATTCCCGAGATTGTCGGCGTGGTGCGGCTTGGTTCGCCGGATGATTACGGCGAGCGCGTGCTGCCGCATGTGCTGAAGCGTTTTGCGCAGTCGCATCCGTCGATCGCCGTCGACGTCACCATCGACCAGAGCAGCAATCTGCGCCGGCGCATGGACGACCGGGCGCTCGACATCACACTGCTGACCAATTCCTACAAGACCAGCGCGCTCGGCGCCGAGGTGCTGCTGACCGAGCCTATCGTCTGGGCCGGCGCCAAGGGCGGCTGCGCGCATCTGCGCGAGCCGTTGCCGGTATCGCTGTGGGAAGAGGGATGCGCCTGGCGGGCGGGAGCGCTCGATGCGCTTGGCCGCGAGGGCCGCAATTACCGCATTGCCTATATGAGCGCGCACACGGCCGGCCAGCGTGCCGCCATCATGTCCGATCTCGCCGTGGCGCCGCTGCCAAAGTCGTTTCTCGGCAACGACATGGTCGAGCTTTGCCCGAAGGACGGCATGCCCGACATCGGCACCTACAATCTGGCGATGGTGGTGGCGCCGGACGCCAGCGCGCCGGTCAAGGCCGTCGCCGACCACATCCGCGCGACCTTCGAAGTGTTCCGGGAAACCGGCAAGTTCTGATCCGCCAACAGGGTTCGAACTGAAAGCAGAAGCGCTACTCCGCCGCCGCGGCGGAGGGCGCCTCGAGGCTGGTTCTCATGTCTTGCCTGATCGGCAAGCGGTCCTCACTGAGAAATGCGACGATGTGCTGGCGGGCGCGGCGTGATTCCGGCATATCGATCAACGGCCAGACGTGGAACATGCCTTTCTCGTAGACGACATCGACTTCGACGCCGGCGGCACGCGCCTTTTGCGCGAAGATCAGATTGTCGGGCGTCAACAAATCGCGTGAGCCGGTCAACAGCAGCGTTTTCGGCAGCACCGACAGATCGCCATAGAGCGGGCTGATGTGCCAGTCTGACGGATCTATTCCTGCACTATAAAGGCGGATTGCCTCCCGCCCGCCCGCAATGCCCAGCCATGGGTCGTCGCGTTCGGCCGCAAACACCTCGGGGTTAGCAAGCGACACGTCGAGGCCGGGTGAAATCAGCACATGGCGCGACGGCACCGGCAGGCGCTGTTCTGCGGCCATCATGGTCAGCACCACGGCCATGTTGCCGCCGGCGGAATCGCCCATGAAGACGATGTCTTCGGCCTCCGTCTCGTCGAGCACCTGGCGGTAGACGTCGCCGACCATGCCGAACATGGCGTGGAAATCGTGTTCGGGGGCGATGGGGTAGATCGGTACGGTGATGCCGTAGCCCAGCCGGTCGGCCATGTCGGCGATCAGGTGCCAATGATAGGGCGTGATTTCGAAGACATAGGCACCACCGTGCAGATACAGTATCCGCTTCCGCTCGCCGGCCCTGGGGGCGATTTCATAGACGGGGAAGCCATCGATCGTCTGCATCTCGACGTTAAGCCGCTGACGCAGCGAGACAGGAGGCTGGTGATCCTCGGTCTTGCGTGCGGCGGCGATCCAGCGCTGCAGGTTCTCCGGGCTGGAAAACGCCTTCTTGCGGCTGTGCCTGAGCACGAAAGACACGACGTGGCTTTTCAGACTTGGCATGCTGATACACGAACTTCGGCCAAAGCCGACTAAGAGAACCCCTCTATTTCTGAAGATTGTGCCGTCGCTGAAAATGTCAAGATTTGTGTATCTACACGGTGGTGTGATCCGCGCGCGGAGGTCGGCGATGCGGCAAAAGCGCGGCACGCAGCCGGTTGCTGGTGATTGTCGGGGCCATGCGAGGTCCGCGGCGCATGCCGAGCAATTTGCATTTGTCGGCGAAGGTCATCAGCGCGACGTACCCAGAAGCAGCGAGGCAAGCGCGGCTTGCGGATCGTTCGGCGGCGATGCCGGCCAACCAATGTCCTTCTGGACATGAGCCGGCAGGCTGTTCAGCGCGCGGATCGTCTTGTTTCTGGCGTGGGTCTGCCTGATGGTCACACCGAAGCGACCGAGATTTCCAAACATCGACATTTTCATCTCCCTTGACGAGCGGGGCCGAGGACTATCTTCGGCCGCCTTTCGATGTCCGGGTAAATGCACCTGCCATGTATCAGACGGATTTCGCTAAAACGGCGGTTTGGTTTCCAAGTCGTCGCGATTTGGAAACATTTGCATACAAATGAAATTATGCCGAAGTCAGTGCTGCGCCGCCAATGTTCATGAGAAAGTGAGGCGTCCGATGACTCGAATAATTTCCTCTTGCGCCCTTACTGCTCCCGACCACGCCGCCGCCCCTCGTGGCCTTCGCGCGAACGCCGGCGCGGGGCGGCATCGCCGGCAACGCCATCCTCGCTGACCGTCTTGCGCGGCGGCAGTTTCACCGCAGCCGATAGTTTCGGGAATGGATCGACCTTGTTGGGCAGCGCCATGGCGTAGACGAAATGCTCCTGGAATTTCGGTTCGAGCGCCGTCTCGATCTTCTCGATCTTGCTGACCGTGTCTTCGATCTCGCGGCGATAGCCGCGATTGAGCAGCGCCATGCGGGCGCCGGCACCGGCGGCGTTGCCGACCGCTGAAACCTTGTCGAGGTCGCAATCCGGGATCAGACCCAACACCATGGCGTATTTCGGATCGATGAAGGAACCGAAGGCACCGGCGAAGTGGATGCGGTCGACATGCTCGGTGTTCTGTTTTTCCATCAACAGCTTGGTGCCGGCATAAAGCGCTGCCTTGGCGAGCTGAATGGCGCGCACGTCGGTCTGGGTGATGGTGATCTTCGGCCCATCTTCCTTCGATGCGGAGCCTTCCTTCAGCACGTAGGAGAAGGTGCGGCCGTTGGCGACGACGCGCGGCGAGCGGGCCGCAAGCCCCCCATCGATGACGCCGTCTTCCGAGATGATGCCGGCGAGATACATCTCGGCTACCACCTCGATGATGCCGGAGCCGCAGATGCCGGTGACGCCGGTTGCCTGGACGCTGTCGACGAAGCCCGGCTCGTCGGACCACAGGTCCGAGCCGATGACGCGGTATTTTGGTTCCAGCGTGTCGGGATCGATGCGTACGCGCTCGATCGCGCCGGGCGCGGCTCGCTGGCCGCCGGAGATCTCAGCACCTTCGAAGGCTGGGCCCGTGGGTGAGGAGGCCGCGACGACGCGCGTGCGGTTGCCAAGCACGATCTCGGCATTGGTGCCGACGTCGACGATCAGCATCATCTCGTCCTGGCGATGCGGACCTTCCGACAGCGTCACCGCCGCCGCGTCGGCGCCGACATGGCCGGCGATGCAAGGCAGCATATAGAGCCGGGCGCTCGGATTGAGCTTCAGGCCGATGTCCGATGACTTGATGTGCACCGCGCCCGAAACGGCGAGCGCGAAGGGCGCGCCGCCAAGCTCGGTCGGATCAATGCCAAGGAACAGATGGTGCATGATCGGATTGCCGACGAAGACGGAATCCAGGATGTCGTTGCGCTGGACGTTGCCTTCGGCGCAGACCTTGTCGACAAGACTGGAGATCGCCTCGCGCACGGCGACCGTCATGCCTTCACGGCCGTCCGGGTTCATCATCACATAGGAGACGCGGCTCATCAGATCCTCGCCGAAGCGGATCTGCGGGTTTGAGGTGCCGGACGAAGCGGCGACGCGGCCCGACAGCAGCGACACCAGATGCATGGCGATGGTCGTCGAGCCGATGTCGCAGGCGAGCCCATAGGCCTCGTTCTTAAGACCGGGCCAAAGTGCCACGACACGCGCGGTCTCGCTGTCGGCATCCTTGTAGATCGCGGCGGTGGCGGTCCAATTGCCCTTGCGCAGGATGCCTTGCACCTGCGGTAGCAGATAAAAATCGAAATCGAGGCTTTTCAGGCCCCAGTCGTGCATCAGCGCGATCTTCAGGCGGTCGAGGTCGCCAAGCGGCTTATGCATGTCGGGTTCTTCGATCTCGACATAGCACATGCGGATCGCTGAATCGCGGGCGATCACCCTGGTGTCGGCATCCTTGCGGATCGTCTGCGCGTTGATGACTGTGTCCTGCGGCACGTCGATGACGAGGTCGCCCAGGATCTGCGCCGAGCAGGAGAGGCGGCGCCGTTCGGGCAGGCCACGGACGCGCTCATAGCGCTCTTCCTTGGCGCCCTTGGGCGTGATGTGATCGTTGGAGGAGGTGATCTTGTGCTTGGCGAAATTGCCTTCCTGCACCTCGATCTGGCAGCGCCCGCAGGTGGCACGTCCGCCGCACACACTTTCGACGTAGACGCCGAGCTGGCGCGCGGCATCAAGCACCGGCGTCCCGACAGGAAACCGCCCGCGCTTGCCCGACGGCATGAACAGCACGAGCGGATCGGTGATATTTGCAGGTGAGTTCACGATTGCGCGCTTATCCTCGACCCATCCGAGCTTCACGGCCGCCACGGCGGCGGCCGCCATTGTTGGCGCCTTCGCCCGGCGCGTTGACTTGCGTCGGCGCGGCGACCGCCTGGCCGCCCTCGGCCGGCTTGTAGTCCTTGTAGGTGCGGATCCAATTGGTGCAGTTCTCATCGGTGCCGTTGAGCACATTGGCGCCGCGCACGGCTTCCATCTCCTGCGGCCGCACCGGGTTCATGATCGCCGACGTCATGCCGGCGCCGATCACCATTGGGATGAAGGCGGCGTTGATGCCGTGGCGATGCGGCAGGCCGAACGAGATGTTGGACAGGCCGCACGTGGTGTTGACCTTGAGCTCCTCGCGAAGACGGCGCAGCAGCGCGAACACCTGACGGCCGGCATCGCCCAGCGCGCCGATCGGCATGACCAGAGGATCGACGACGACGTCATGGGCGGGAATGCCGAAATCGGCGCAGCGCTGCACGATCTTCTTGGCAACGGCGAACCGCACATCCGGATCCATCGAAATGCCGGTCTCGTCGTTGGAGATGGCGACGACGGGCACATTGTATTTCTTGACCAGCGGCAGGATGGCTTCGAGCTTTTCTTCCTCGCCGGTGACGGAGTTGACCAGCGGCCGGCCCTTGGCGACCTTGAGCGCAGCTTCGATCGCGGCGGACACCGAGCTGTCGATCGACAGCGGCAAGTCGACCAGTCCCTGGACGATTTCCAGCGTCTGCACCAAGAGGCCGGGTTCGGTCTCGTTCGGGTTGACCGAGGTTACGCCGGCATTGACGTCGAGCATGGTGGCGCCACAGGCTGCCTGCTCGAGCGCATCCCTGATGACGGTCTCGAAATTGCCCGCGATCATCTCGGCCGCCAGCTTTTTGCGGCCGGTCGGATTGATGCGTTCACCAATCACGCAAAACGGCTGGTCGAAGCCGATGATGATTTCTCGTGTCGCCGAGGCGACGATGGTACGGGTCATGAATTCTCTCCGCCATGATATAAAGATTTCTTTATATCGTTGTCTGTTTTCGTTCAAGCGAGCCGGTGGTCGTGCGCTATCAGTGCGCGGTCTTCACCATGTCCACCTGGGTTTCGGTAATGTCGTCGTGCAAGATGCTGTCGAGCCGGTCGGCGACAAGCTGGTCGTCGCGACGGATTTCGCGTTTCCACGGCTGGCGACCCTTCAGCACGCCCGATTCATCAACGATCTCGGCGACATATTCCTCCTGCCGGTAGGCCATCACATGGACGCCGGAGACGCCTGATATTTCCTTCACCTCGTTAATGATGTCGATGCAGAGCTGCTTGCCTTCCTTCTTCTGGTCCTGGGCGCCTTCCAGCCGTTTGATGATCGAATCGGGAATATGGATGCCTGGCACATTCGATCGGATCCACTTGGCAGTCTTGGCCGAGGCGAGCGGCCCGACACCAACCAGGATGAAACATTTTTCGGTGTAGCCGAGGTCGCGCACCTTCTGCATGTAGGCGCGGAACATCGGCACGTCGAAGCAGTATTGGCTCTGCACGAATTGCGCGCCGGCGGCGATTTTCTTGCCCAGCCGATGCGGACGGAAGTCGATCGGCGGCGCGAAAGGATTGATCGCAGCACCGAGGAAAAGCTGAGGCGGCGTCGTAAGCTTGCGGCCTGACAGGAACTTGCCGTTGTCGCGCATGATGCGGCAGGTTTCCAAGAGCGACATGCAGTCGAGGTCGAACACCGGTTTGGCGCCGGGCTGGTCGCCGGCCTGAACGCCGTCGCCGGTCAGGCACAGCATGTTGGCGACGCCCATCGCAGCCCCGCCCAGCACATCGCCTTGGATGGCGATGCGGTTCTTGTCGCGGCAGGCGATCTGCATGATCGGCGCATAGCCCATGCGGGTCAGCAACGCACAGATGCCGACCGACGACATGTGGCAGTTGGCGCCGGATGCATCGACCGCGTTGATGGCGTCGACCCAGCCATCGAAGATCTTGGCGCGGTTATAGACGTCTTGCGGATCGGCGCTGTCGGGCGGATTGAGCTCTGTCGTCACCGCGAACTCGCCGCGCCGAAGCACGCGCTCCAGCCGGCCGCGCGAGGTGTGGCCGGGCAGGGGGTCGAGCGGCAGGTGGATACCGGCCGGGTTCTCGTCGCGCTGGCGTCCGATCATGCCGATGCCCCGGTGTTTGCCGCCTCATTCTTGGCGGCAGCGGCGGCTTCGCGCGCGGCGGCGGCCTGCGCGGTCACCCGCAGCCACGCCGAGGTCTCACGCAGAGACTGGTCGACCGGCTTCTGCACCGTCAGAATCCTGTCTCCGTGAACCATGTTCTGCGAGCCTTCCCAGGCCTTGACCCAGACGCAGGGCATATCGGGTTCGACCTCGCAATTGCCGTTGGCGCGCACGCCGCCGCAAGGGCCGTTGCGCAGCTGCTTGGGGCAGTTCATTGGGCACGACATGCCGGTCGACGACAAGATGCACTGGCCACACATGCGGCAGTCGAACATGAAGCCCTTGACGCGCTTCTCGACGAATTTGATCGGTCCTTCGACGCGGCCGTAGCCGATGCCTTTCCACAGGGGATGGAGCGTCAGGAACATGTCGGCGAATCTGGCGTAGAACCATTCGAGCAATCGCGAGTGCCGCACAGACCATAATCTGACCGCGAAGGAACGCTGCACGCGCCGCTGCGGCGACACGTCAGCCGGCTTGTAGTCGGATTTTGGCGCTGCCTTCTTGACCAAAGTGGCCTGGGTAATCGCCGGGGTGGTTTCAGACATTTTCCTTGCCGCCCGCCTTGACCAGACCGACAAGCCGCTCGCGGTCATATTTCGTGTCGATATCGTTGAAGGCCTTCTCGACCTCGGCTTCAAGGTCATCGCTGACCGGAACGGGATCGGCCTTGCGCCATTCGGCCAGATAGTCGTCAGTGCCACCGGCGCCGGTGCGCATAGCGCACATGTCGATCGCCTCGGTGAAGCGCAGCGGCAGTTCGCGCTTGGCGTTCTGCCGACCCTTCTTGACGATCACCTGGGCAGGAATGTCGCGCCAGTAGACGACGATCAGATCGGCCATGAATTCTCGCTCCCGTAGAACGCCTCCCGTCCGCTTGGACGCACAAAGGACGCTCTACCACTTCAATCTGCTGCATCGGGCTTTCCGAAGATCGATTCCGATATTCGGGCCGATGCAATATCCGAGCATTGCCGCAACCGCAGTTGGGCCGCTTGTTATGGGACGACGCGCGCGCATTCAAAAGCGACGCATTTGGATGTCGTAAAATGAAAGGTGCGTTTATTCGTTTGCGGCGCGTGCCGGCGGCCGGTTCGACGCGTTGGAGAAGCCGGCGCGCGGCATGCGGATCCGGGAGAAGAACGCGCTACCAGATGCCCGTTCTCAGGCCGGTCCAGAGGTAGAACCAGATCGTCGGGTGATACCATTGTTGCGACGGCAGGCCCGGGTCGATGGTGGTGAGTTTTCCGGCCAGCGCGTCGCTGATCGCCTCGACGCAGATGTCGCGCGAGAACGCGGCCTGACGAAGCGCGTAACTGGAGATGGTGTCGCCGCGTTTCGGCTGACCGTGCACCTGTTTCAGCACGCCGCCAGTGTCGACGCCGGCATCGACCAGATGCACGGTAGTGCCGAAATTCTGCGGATCGCCTGAAGTCAGTGCCCAATAGCCGCCGTTCATGCCGCGGTATTTCGGCGTAATGCCGGCGTGATAGTTGAGCACCGGGCAAGGCATCCTGGCCAACATGCCCTTCGATAACAGCCTGCAGCCGTTAAGCAGGACAACGCCAGGCTGGAGCTTGTTGATCGCCTCGAGGCACTCCGGCCCGTTGGCCGAAGCAACATGGATGATTTCCTGGCCTCGCCGCGGCTCGACCTCCAGCTTTTCTTCGGCAATCAGCCGGGCGGCATGGCTGGCGAGAAGCCGTTTGCCGAGTCTGCTGAGCACCATCGTGCCAAGTTGGCCCACGGCGGAGATCCAACCCTGACGGCGAGCCCGACCACGAAGCAATTGCTTTTTGGATTCAGGCGTTTCGAGGACGACGCTGACAGGGCCGACGCGGTCGGTGATCGCGTTGACGATAGCCCAGACATGCTGGCCTCCTCCGGTGACGACCACGATCCGCGTACTGGATTCTGATGCTGCCATGGATCTTGCCCCCTCCAAGCAACCCGTTCTCGACAATGGGCGGATGCTAGGGCGTTCGGGTTAATCCTTGGTGATCAGCTCTTCGATACACGGTCAGCGCTTGAACTCGATGATGTCGAGCTTCGATTCATAGTACGGCGCCGGGAATTCGATGCGCCATTCCTTGGCGCCGTTGCGGAAGGCATAGCCGACCTGGTCGGTTTGCGGGCCGCTGCCATAGGGCTTTGCCGGATCGCTGTTGACATAGAAGGAGCCGAGATAGATCGCACGTTTCTCGCCATCGTCGAAGAAACGGCCCTTGGTGCGCTGTGAGCCGCTGATCTTTTCCAGCCGCCAGCCGGAACCGTCGTCGGTCACCTTACATTTGAACCAGCCATAGATGACGAGCGGCAAAGGGCCGCCGGCCTTGATCGTGCGGCACTGCCAGTTCCCGGTCAGGCCCTTGTCGGAGAAGGAAACCAGCGGCTTCGCCAGCAAGGTGTCGAGCTGCCTGACTTCGGCCGGATCACCCGCTTTCGCCTCGGCGAGCGCTGCCTTGCGCGTCTCGCCATATTTGTCGAGCCGCGCCTTGTCGGCGGCAGTGATGAGTTTCTGCACCTCGCCGTCGGCAAAGGCAGGAAGAGTGCAGCAGAGCAGGCCGACAAGGGCGAACAGCGGGCGAAGTGTCATAGGAAGCCTCCCGGTTGAAGTCTGGCGCAGTGCCGGCTGGTGCATAATCTATCGGGTCGCTGGCGCCTGTCATCCGTGCTTAACAGCGTCACGGTCAAAAATCATGGTGTGACGAATGCGAATCTTGCTCACGGGGTCGTCGGGGTTAGTTGGCAGCGCACTGGCACCGCGCCTGCGCGCGATTGGGCATGACGTCACCGGGCTCGATCCTGCGCCATCGGCGGAGACGCGCCTTGTCGGCTCGATCGCTGATCGCGACCTTGTCATGCGGACGGTCAGGGAAAACCAGATCGACGCGATCATTCACAGCGGCGCGCTGCACAAGCCCAACATAGAGAGCCGCGCAAACAGCGATTTCGTCGCCACGAATGTGCAAGGCACGCTCAACCTGCTCGATGCGGCGGTGGCGGCCGGCGAGCAGCGCTCTGATCGCCGATGCTCCGTCGGTCGTAGTGCGCAATTTCCCGGATTTTCCGGGCCCCTACGCGCGAAAGGGCTGGACGATATTTTCCTCGATCGACCGGGTCTACGGCGCCGCGCGGGGCGGCCTAGCCGGTGCCGGCAGCGGCCTGCGCCACTCCGGCCGTCAGATCGCCATAGCCGGTGGCGCGGCGCTCATAGACCAGACCGAGCATTTTCGCAGCCTTTTCGGCTACCTTGTTGAGCTCCGGATCATCGGTCTGGGCCAGATAGATCAGCTTCTCGTAATTGCCGAAATAATCCTTGATCAGCTCCGGGTGCTTGTCGAGGCCGAGCGGCTTCATGAAGAAGGCGTCGAACTGACGGCACAGGAAGTCAGTCATGTAGAACGACATCATGTCGTCGTCGGCGACCTTCGCATAGGCGTCCATGCCTTGGTAGAAGGCGAAGCAGTGCGGCCCTGCCATGCGTTCGACGCCATGCTTCTCGCAGACGCGGTCGAGCATGCCGCCGGTGCCGCAATCGGCATAGCCGACGAAGATGTGCTGATAGCCGTCCGCCCTGGCCTTTTCGATCGCGTTGTCCATGGCCGGCGCTATGCGGTCCGGATAGAAATGGAACTCCGCCGGCAGGCAAGTCAGGTCGAGATGATCGAGCTTGAGCTGCTCCTTGACGGCCAGAACCTCGCGCGCAATCATCCCACAGGCGATAACGAGCAGCCTGTCGTCTTGATTCGGTTTCGTTGTTTGCGTCTTGGCCATGGGACCAGTCGAGTCGGCTTTCGTTGCTGTGGTGCTGATTTATCTGTTGAGGGAGACACCGTTCATGAAACTGCCACGCATCGCGCCGATTGCCATCTTGGCCTGCGCGCTAGCCCTTACGGCTTGCGCGAACACTGTCCGCGGCGTCGGCAAGGACGTCAAGTCGACGGCCAAGGCAGTCGAGGACACCGTCACCAAGCCTTGATCCACGCGCAGCCTTCCTCATCATCTGGGGACAAAAAAGCCGCGCTGCAAGGCGCGGCTTCTTTCATGGAGCATTTCGGGGCCGGCTCAGGCCGAAGCGCGAACATTGTGCTTGCGCTTCATGTAATCCTTGGCGGTCTCGACCGCCACCGCCACCGCCGCGTCGCGGCAGTAGGCATCGGCGCCGACGGCCTTGCCGAATTCCTCGTTCAGCGGGGCGCCACCGACCAGCACGACATAGTCGTCGCGGATGCCCTTTTCCTTCATCGTGTCGATGACGACTTTCATGTAGGGCATGGTCGTGGTCAGCAGTGCCGACATGCCGATGATGTCTGGCTGATGCTTCTCGATCGCATCGAGATATTTCTCGACCGCATTGTTGATGCCGAGGTCGATGACGTCGAAGCCGGCGCCCTCCATCATCATGCCGACAAGGTTCTTGCCAATGTCATGGATGTCGCCCTTGACGGTCCCGATCACCATCTTGCCCTGCTTCGGCGCACCAGTGGCGGCGAGCAGCGGACGCAGGATGAACATACCGGCCTTCATCGCATTGGCCGACAGCAGCACTTCGGGAACGAACAGGATGCCGTCGCGAAAATCCTCGCCGACGATGCGCATGCCTTCGACCAGCGCTTCGGTGAGCACCTTGTAGGGCGCCCAGCCGCGCTCGAGCAGGATGTTGGTGCCTTCCTCAATCTCTTCCTTCAGCCCGTCATAGAGATCGTCGTGCATCTGCTGCACCAACTCGTCGTCGGAAAGTTCGGAAAGGATGATCTCGTCGTCGGACATTTGTATCGAACTCCTGCCGGCATCGCGACTGCGTCGCAAGGCACCAAATATTCACGGTCATTCCTAACCCGCTAGGGGCATGTATCCATAGCTGATTTGCGACTTCCCGCAAAAGGAAAGCGACCGCAAATCTCTTGCAATTCTTGTCGATTTTGCGACAGGCGTTGGCGCTGGCGGGCCGTTTCGAATAGGGTGCATAGCTACGATCTGGCAGGAAGCGGCGAGAGGCAGTCGCTACGGATTCCAGACAAGAACAAATTCAGGGAAGAACAACCATGAGCGAACACGCGGCAGTCGATCAGGAGGCGTCAAACGCGCGACGCGGGCGCGGCGCTAGCGGCGGTGCTGCTGCCCGGCGCGCAGCACGTTCGGGCGGTGGCCCCGGCACCCAGCTCACCTACATCAAGCGCAAGATCAACCTCTATGAGGTGCTGGACGAGGAAGGCCTGGCGCTGATCGAGAAGAACACCGACACGGTGCTCGAGGAGATCGGCATCATCTTCCGTGATGATGCCGAAGCGCTGCAGCTCTGGAAAGAGGCGGGCGCCGACGTCAAGGGCGAGCGCGTGCACTTTCCGAAAGGGCTTTGCCGTTCGCTGCTCAAGACCGCACCGTCCGTCTACACCCAGCACGCCCGCAATTCCGAGCGCTCGGTGCAGATTGGCGGCAATGCCACGGTCTTCGCGCCGGTCTACGGTCCGCCCTTCGTGCGTGACCTCGATGGTGTCAGGCGTTACGCGACTATCGAGGATTTCCGGAATTTCGTGAAGCTCGCCTATATGGCGCCGTCGATCCACCATTCGGGCGGCACTGTGTGCGAGCCGGTCGACGTGCCGGTCAACAAACGCCATCTCGACATGATCTACAGCCACATCAAATATTCCGACAAGCCGTTCATGGGTTCAGTGACCGCGCCGGAGCGCGCCGAAGACACCGTCGCCATGGCCAAGATCGTGTTCGGCGACGATTTCGTCGAGAACAACACGGTGCTGACCAGCCTGATCAACGCCAACTCGCCGATGGTGTTCGATGAGACCATGCTCGGCGCGCTGAAAGTCTATGCGCGCCACAACCAGGCCTGCATCGTCACGCCATTCATCCTTGCTGGAGCGATGAGCCCGGTGACGGTGGCCGGCACGCTGACGCAGGTTCTGGCCGAGGTGCTGGCCGGAGCATCGTTCACGCAGCTGATCCGGCCGGGCGCGCCGGTGCTGTTCGGCACCTTCGCGTCATCCATCTCGATGCAGTCGGGCGCGCCGACCTTCGGCACGCCGGAGCCGTCGCTGGTCTCCTATGGCGCCGCACAGCTGGCGCGCCGTCTCGGCCTGCCGTTCCGTACCGGCGGCTCGCTCTGCGCGTCGAAGGTTCCGGATGCACAGGCGGCCTATGAAAGCGCCAACACGCTGAACTCGACCATCCTGGCCGGCACCAACTTCGTGCTACACTCGGCCGGCTGGCTCGAGGGCGGGCTCGCCTCCTGCTACGAAAAATTCATGATGGACATCGACCAGCTCGGGATGACGCAGAAATTCTCCGAGGGCATCGATCTTTCGGAAAACGGCCAGGCGATGGATGCGATCCGCCAGGTCGGGCCAGGCAGCCACTATCTCGGCTGCGACCACACCCAGGCCAATTTCCAGACCGCCTTCTACCGCTCCAATATCGCCGACAACAATTCCTATGAGCAGTGGCTGGCCGAAGGCGAGAAGACCGCACCGCAGCGCGCCAACGAGCTTGCCCGCCGCTGGCTGGAGAGCTACGAGGCGCCGCATCTCGATCCGAGCATCGACGAAGCCTTGAAAGACTTCATAGCCAAGAAGAAGGGATCGATGCCCGACGCCTTCACTTGAAAGGAGCCCGAGTCAGGCGGGGCTAAAGTCGCCAACATCATCCACAAGGAAGTCTGGCGGAGCGCTTTCTCCGATCCGGTCAAAAAGGAATGACTACGCCTGCCTGCAGCGTTGACAGCATCGCTGGGGCGTTTCTCGCCAACGGCCTCGTTCTTCGCGGCGGTTTCAATTTTGCGCCTGGCGAAGCCTCGCCAACGGGATCATCGGGCGCGCCGGCCAGAGCCATTCTGCTGGTGGGGCAGGCGGGTGCCGCTCCCTGGCCGCATTTCATGCGTTGGCGCGAAAAGCATCCGCAGAAAATCGCCAATCCGCTCGACAGCTGGTCGCGCGGAGTGATCGGTGCCGTGGCGAAGACATTCGGGGTGCGCGCCGTTTCGCCTTCCGACACGCCTTACCTGCCGTTCCAGCAATGGGCGATGCGAGCGGAGGGGCTGAAGCCTTCACCGCTCGGTATCCTCATGCATCCGCAATACGGGCTCTGGCACGCCTATCGCGGCGCGCTGCTGTTCGAGGACGAGCTTCCGGTTCGGGCCGCCGAGGCAGCGCCCCACCTTTGCGATACCTGTGTCGAAAAGCCCTGCCTGAAGTCCTGTCCGGTCGCTGCTTATTCCCCGCAAGGATTCGCCTATCAGTCCTGCTTGGCGCATGCACGAGGGGCGGACGGCGAACCGTGCCGTGCCGGCGGCTGCCTCGATCGCAATGCCTGTCCCTATGCCACGGCCTATCGCTATCCCGCGGAAGTTCAAGTCTTCCACATGGCGGCATTCGCGGGGCTGTAGGCCGACACCCAATCCCGCACGATATGTTGACTACCAGGTTTAGAGAGCGCCTTGCCGTATCGGCTTGGCCGGATATGTATCGCACGACAACCGAACGGAGCCGGGCGATGACGAAACAACACCTTCACATCGAGACCAGGGATGGCGTTGCCAAGGCAGGGCTTTTCCGTTCGGCAAAGGCATCTTCGACCAAGGCCGGCGTCATTCTTTATCAGGACGCTTTCGGTCCGCGGCCGGCGCTCGTCAGCATGGCCGAGCGGCTGGCAATGAAGGTTATGCAGTGCTGGTGCCGGACCTGTTCTACCGAAATGCGCCTTACGGGCCGTTCGACGCCAAGACCGCCTTCGTCGAGGAAAACACCAAGGCAGCGCTGACGGCGCTGGTCAGTGGTACGACGCAGGAGATGACCATCCGCGACAGCGGTGCATTCCTCGACGCTCTGGCTGCTGAAGGCATCACTGGACGCATCGGCACCGTTGGCTATTGCATGGGTGGCGGCCGGGCACTGAATGCCGCCGCGACCTATCCGGACAGGATAAGGGCCGCGGCGAGCTTCCACGGCGGCAATCTGGCCAGCGATGCCGCCGACAGCCCGCATCGCAAGGCAGCCTCCATCAAGGCGCGGGTCTATGTCGGCATGTCGGGTACCGACAGAAGTTTCCCGCCGGAACAGTCGGCACGACTGGCCGAGGCGCTCAGGGTGGCGGACGTCGACTACCTCATCGAGAACTACGTCGGCGTGGCGCATGGCTGGTGTGTGCCCATAGCGCTTTCAATGCCGTAGGTGCGGAGCGCCACTGGAAGCGATTGACGGAGTTCTTCGCCGAGACGCTCGTCTAATGTCGGGATTCACTGCCAGGTCAGAAGATGACTATCTGCGCGCACCGTCATAGCGACGTGGCCTATTCCATTGATCGCACAGATCGCCCTGCGCGGAGCGCCATGCGATTACGACCGCACGACCGATGGAACGAAGAATGAGCGGCGGCGGCAGATGATTTTCACCTTGCCGCCGCTCCCAGGCAGCGCCTACTAGCTCTGCTCTTCCGCGGCTGTTCTTGCCTGTTGGCTGCCCGTCTCGTTCGCTGTATCAGGCAGCACAAATGGCGCGGCCCCGGATGAGCGGGTCGAGCGGGAACGAATAGCTGATGCAATCCTATGATGTCGTGATCATCGGCGCGGGTGCCGCCGGAATGATGTGCGCCGTGGAGACGGCCAAACGCGGCCGTTCGGTGCTGATCCTCGATCACGCGGCAATGCCTGGCGAAAAGATCCGCATCTCCGGCGGCGGCCGGTGCAATTTCACCAACATCCATGCCAGCCCGAAAAATTTTCTCTCGGGCAATCCACATTTCTGCATTTCGGCGCTCAGCCGCTACACACAGCGCGATTTCATCGCGCTCGTCCAACGCCACCGCATTGCCTACCACGAGAAGACGCTTGGGCAGTTGTTCTGCGACGGCTCCGCACGCCAGATCATCGATATGCTGGTCTCGGAAATGCAGGGCAGGGGCGTGGAGCTGGCACTGTCGACCAAGGTTGAGGATGTCCGCAAAACCGCCGAGGGGTTTATGCTCACCCTCTCCACGGGCACGGTCACTTGCCAGTCCGTTGTTGTGGCCTGTGGCGGCAAGTCGATCCCCAAGATGGGGGCGACCGGTTTCGGCTATGAGCTTGCGGAACGGTTTGGCCTTGCTGTTGTCGAAACGCGGCCGGCGCTGGTACCGCTGACCTTCGACGCCAACACGCTCGAGCGGTTGGCGCCCCTGGCTGGCAACGCCGTCGACGCGGAAGTCGCCTGCGGCAGCACGCGGTTCGCTGAAGCGATGCTGTTCACGCATCGCGGCGTCAGCGGACCGTCCATCCTGCAGATATCGTCCTATTGGCGCGAGGGCGATGAAATCCGCGTCGCCATGCTGCCGGGGATGGATGTGGCGGACCTCATTCGCGCCGCCAAGCACGGCAATGGACGGCAAGCGGTGCAGACAGTGCTGGCAAATCATCTGCCGAAGCGGCTTGCACAATCGATCGCTGAGCGAACCGGGCTCGACGGTAACCTCGCCGATCTTTCTGACGCCCAGATCAAAACCGTCGCCGCCGCGGTCAATGAATGGCGCATCAAGCCGGCCGGTTCAGAAGGCTACCGCACCGCCGAAGTGACGCTGGGCGGGGTCGACACCAACGGACTCGACCAGAAGACGATGCAGGCGAAATCCGTGCCGGGCCTGTTCTTCATCGGCGAAGTCGTCGATGTCACGGGTTGGCTGGGCGGCTATAATTTCCAATGGGCATGGTCGTCGGGCTGGGTGGCGGGGCAGGCAGCTTAGCGCCGATCCACGACGGGCTTGTTAGTTTTACTTCTGTGGCTTTGCTCCAGTAACCACCGGCGCCTTCTTCTTCTTTTTGGCCTGATTGTAGTCGATAGCGGCACGGACGAGCTCTTTCAGGGCATCCTCATCGAGCTTATCGCCCTCAAAGATGTCGATTGCCCGCCACACCTTGCCGCCAAAACCGTTGTTGAACAGCTTGTCTGGATCGGGCAGGCTGGCGCCATGGGAAAAGGTGAGCTTCACCTTGTCCTTGTGCGCGTTGCCGACCAAGATGTTCCCGTCCAGGCACCATACGGGGCTCCCCATCCACTTCCACTCCTCGACGATGTCCGGGTTGGCTGCAAGGATGGTCTTGCGGATGCCGGCGAGCGTCTCGCCGCGCCAGTCCGTGAGGCCGGCGATCAGCTGGTCGATCTGTTCGGATGGGCTCATTGTGTGCCTTCCTGTGTCTCGATGGGCTTCAACTGCCGCCTACTACCAGCGCGCCAACTGAGTGATCTGAACGAGGTTGCCGCAGCCGTCGTTCAGCTGGGCGATCGTTGAACCCGTGACCTCGGTCGGCGCCATGGCGAATGCTGCGCCCTTCGCCTTGATGCGCTCGTGGTCGCCCTTGACGTCGTCGGTGAAGAACATAACCGCGGGCTGGCTCTGTTTGAAGATAGCTTCCTGATAGGCCTTGGCGGCCGGGTTGTCATTGAGCGCGAGCTGCAGCTCGGTCCCGTCGGGTTCTTCGGCAGATGCAACGGTCAGCCAGCGATAGGGCCCATTGCTGAAATCGGCTTTCTTGATAAAGCCGAGCACGTCGGTATAGAAGCGCAGAGCGTTTTCCTGGTTGTCCACGTACACGCTGGTCAGCTTGATCTTCATAGCTATTTCTCCTCTGTCGTATTCGGTCGCTGCGGGATCCAGCCGGGCAGGGCCGCGGCCTGTTTCACCCAGTCCGCCATCCGCGCCTCGTCGAACTGGTCTTCGCGGATGTCGATCCAGCGCACATCCTTGCTCTTTGCCGTGCCGCCGGGTGGGATCGGCTGCAACGACATGCCGCTGAAGAAGGTCACCTTCACGTAGTGAGTGAAGACATGGAACGACACGAACCAGCCCTGGCCCTCGATGCCGTAGAATGGCGAGTTCCATCGCACGGCCTTGCGCACGTCAGGCACGTTGCGCTGGATGAGTGCGTCGAGGCGCTCGCCTAGGCCGCGCTTCCAGCCCGGCATTGCGGCGATGTATGCTTGCACCGGGGCGTCGCCGTCGCCTTTGGCTATCTGCGGGTTGCCGCCCGACAGCAGGACCGGTGCGGCACTGGCCTTGGTCGATTGTCCCGGCGTCTTGGCCATTCTGCCACTCCTATCCGCCCGCATGCTGCGCGCGGTTGGCGGCATAGGGCAGCACGAACATGTAGAGGCCGCTGAACAGCAGCAGGAAGAGCGGCAAGAGTGGTGAGTAGACCACCCAAGCGGGAGGCTGCCCGAATGCCATGGTGACGAAGTTGGCGATGACAGTCAGCGTAAAGATGATCGACAGCCAGCGATGAATTTGCCGGATCCATTTGTTCCAGTCCAATGAGACCTCCCGTCAGACGAGCCGCAGCGGACCAGCGATCCGCTTGCCGGCGGTTTCAATCCAGCCGCGCCAGCACATCCTCCAGGGCAGTGAGGAACCTTTGCCAGCCTACCGTGGCGCCGCGGAAGTAAGGCTGCTGATCCGACCGGAAGCCCGTCTGTTCCATGCGCAGATGGGTCCCCTTGCTCGTAGCGGTAAGCGTCCAGGTGACCACGCTCTCGAGATCCTTGGTATCCCAAGTGTAGGACAGCGTTTTGTTGGGCTCGACCGTTTGGACCTGACAGGTGACGCCGCCCCAGTCGGCGCTGAGATTGAAACGGTGGTCCACGACTGGCTTGAAGTTGTTCTTCATCAGCCACTCCTCGATCAGATGCGGTTGGGTGAGCGCGCGCCAGATCCTTTCGGCCGGATAAGGTATCTCGCGTTCGACGACGACCGAGCGCGTTTCGGTTGCAGTGTTGGTCATTGGTCCATTCTTTTGAGCAAATTTTCGAGGTCGTCGAACCGGCTCTGCCAGAACGCGTTCATCTGGTTCGTCCAGTCGGTCAGTGGGGAAAGCGCTGCGAGCTGGGCGCTATAGTGGGTCTGCCGTCCCTCATGGCGATCGCGCACCAGCCCGGCCTGCCTGAGCAGACCGAGATGTTTCGACACCGCCGGCTGTGACACGCCGGATTGAGCCGTCAACGCCCCCACCGTCTGTTCACCCTCGCGGCACAGGCGCTCGAAGATCGCCCGACGCGTCGGATCGGAGAGCGTTCTGAAGAGGACATCATGAGCGTTGGTCATTGGATTGATAACTCGCCAGCTATTGATTTAACGTATAACCGCCGAGATATAGATGTGTCAAGCGGGCGTTGATGGTCACGATCCGGCTGTTTCCAAAAAAATCTTTCCATTGCCCAAAGGAATCGCCATTAGCCTTCGTCCAACAGGCAAATGATGGCGATGATGCTGGATGAAAGCGAAGCCTCCGACGCCGAACTGATAGGGCGGGCGAAGGGCGGACACAGGGGGGCCTTCGGCACATTGCTGGAAAGGCACTATGACTTCGTCTATCGCGCCGCCTATCGCTGGTGCGGCAAGAAGGCGGACGCCGAAGACATCGCCCAGGAAGTCTGCGTGCGGTTGGGCAAGGCGATCCGCGACTATCGCGGCGGCGGCGCCTTTACGACATGGCTCTATTCCGTGACGCTGAACGCCGCGCGCGACATGATGCGAAAGACCGCGCGCGACATGGCCAAGACAGAGGCCTACGGCGTTCACGCGCTGATCTCGGGCGCGGCTTCGGTCGAACCGGAAGACCCGGCCGAGGCGTTGTGGGCGGCGGTCAGGCGGCTGCCGGACAAGCAACGCGACGCGGTGCTGCTGGTCTATGGTGAAGGGTTGAGCCACGCGGCCGCCGCCGAGGCGATGGCGATCTCGGAGACGACGGTTTCCTGGCACATCCATGAAGCGAAGAAACGGCTGAAGACGCTGATGCGCACGGCCGGGGAAGTGTGACCATGGTCGACGACAACGAACTCAAGAGACTGCGCGATATCGCGGCGCCGGCGCCGGGCGAGCGCGCGAAGGCCCATGCCTTTGAAGCCGCTCTGCGCGCATATGATCAGGAAAATATTTCAGCTGTCACCCAAGGATCGGTTGGCGGGCTTCGTCTCACAGAGCGAGCACAAAAGCTCTGGAGCGAGATCATGCAAAAGAAACTCATTGCCACGCCGGCCCTTGCCGGGCTCGTCGCCCTGCCGATCGCCGGATACGCCACCTTCCATATGCTGAGGGAGCAGCCGCCCAAATTCGGCGGCGACGAGAAGATTAGCGAGACGCTGGCCGACAAGCCGGAGACAGTAAAGCCGACGACCGCCGAGCCGAAGCCGGCTCCCACCGAATTGGCGAAGGACAAGAAGGCCGACGCCGATGTGGAAAGCCGCGATGCCACCGATGCGCTTGTGGCGCCGACCTCGCCGCCGAAATCCGAATCGACCGTTACCGGCGGTGCGACACAGCAGGAATCGGCGACGGGCGCTCCCCGCCAGGACGCCGCTAACGCTGGAAAGATGAACATTGCACCTCCGGCGCCAGCCCCGACGGGCGAGTTCGCACTGGATAGCCGAGCCGCGCCGTCTGGCAGAGTGGTGACGGGCCTTATGCCATCTCCAAAGGCCGATGGCACGTCGCGTGCCGCCCGTATCCAGGCCGAATCCAAGCTGGTGGCGCCGCAGCAACCTGCCACCATGCCGGCCGACCAGCTGGCGCCACAGGAAGAGAACCGCGACCGCGTCGAGGATTTCAAGACCAATCCGGTGCATGCAGCACTCGAGGATCCGGTCTCGACCTTCTCGATCGACGTCGACACAGCCTCCTATTCCTTCGTGCGCAGCTCGCTGAAGCAGGGCACCCTGCCGCAGGCCGATACGGTGCGCGTCGAGGAGATGATCAACTACTTCCCGTATGACTGGAAGGGACCGGAGTCAGCGTCGACGCCGTTCAACGCGACCGTCAGCGTGATGCCGACGCCGTGGAACACACACACCAGGCTGATGCATGTCGCCATCAAGGGGTTTGACGTCAAGCCGACCGAGCAGCCGAAGGCCAATCTGGTCTTCCTGATCGATGTCTCGGGCTCGATGGACGAGCCGGACAAGCTGCCGCTGCTCAAGTCGGCTTTCCGGCTGCTGGTCAGCAAGCTGAAGGCCGACGACACCATCTCGATCGTCACCTATGCCGGTGATGCGGGCACAGTCCTGGAGCCGACCAAGGCGTCCGAAAAGGACAAGATACTCAGTGCCATCGACAATTTGACGCCCGGTGGTAGCACCGCCGGCGAGGCGGGCATCAAGGAAGCTTACAGGCTGGCGCAAAAATCCTTCGTCAAGGATGGCGTCAACCGGGTGATGTTGGCCACCGACGGCGACTTCAATGTCGGCCAGAGCGACGACGATGATCTGAAGCGGCTGATCGAGCAAGAGCGCAAGACCGGTGTCTTTCTGTCGGTGTTCGGTTTCGGCCGCGGCAATCTGAACGACCAGATGATGCAGACCATCGCCCAGAACGGCAACGGCACCGCCGCCTATATCGACACGCTGGCCGAAGCGGAAAAGGTGCTGGTCGAGGATGCCTCCTCGACGCTGTTCACCATCGCCAAGGATGTGAAGATCCAGGTCGAGTTCAACCCGAACAAGGTCTCGGAATATCGCCTGATCGGCTATGAGACCCGGGCGTTGAACCGCGAGGATTTCAACAATGACCGCGTCGATGCCGGCGATATCGGTTCGGGCCATTCCGTCACCGCGATCTACGAGATCACGCCGAAAGGCAGCGGTGGCGAGCAGATCGATCCGCTGCGCTATGGCCAGGCGTCAGTGGACAATGGCGGCGTTGCCAATGCGGACGAATATGCCTTCGTCAAGATACGCTACAAGCTGCCCAATGAAGACGTCTCGAAGCTGATCACCACGCCGGTGACCTCGGCCAACGAGATTTCGTCCTTCGACCAGGCCAGCACCGACCAGCGCTTCTCCGTCGCCGTTGCCGCCTTCGGCCAGAAGCTGCGCGACGAGGATGCGACCGCGAAGTTCGGTTACGACAAGATCATGGAGATCGCCACTGCCGCTCGAGGAGCCGACCCGTTTGGGTACAGGTCCGAGTTCCTCTCGCTTGTGCGCCTTGCCTCGGCGCTGGGCGGTAACCGGTAGTGGTGATAACGGCCGGTTTCTTTCAGACGGGATCGTTCTGACAGGGGAACCGACCAACGGGCGGGTGAGGCAGGCCGGTGAGGGGTTATTCCCTTGCCGGCCTTTTTTCGGATCTATTGATATTCAGGTGAGACCGGCCTGCAAATGGAGGTTCTCTGCGCTTCCGGTGCTCGCGTACTTTAAGTACGCTCCGCTCCGGTTCTCGAAAACCACCATTTTCGGCTCGGTCTGACCTGAATCTCAACAGATCCGAAGCGCGGCGTTAACCTGCATGATCGTTAAATTGCTCGGCATTTCCGGTACCGGATCGCAACCTCCTCCTTGCTACACGGGATAGGTCTACGGGGCTTGAGGAGGCGAAATTGCAGATCAGGACTATCGCCAACTCGATACCGCCGGCACGAGACGCCTCGGCGGTTCCATCTGCCCCGTCATCCGAATCCAGGCGCATCGGCGACGATGTCGCGCAGGCGCGCCACACCGCCATGTCGGCGCTGAACAACGACCGCTTCCGCATCATGCTGGAGCAGATCACCGATCCGACTTCATCCGGCGCGCTGATGACGATGCGCAGCGACAGTTTGGTCGATTTCAAGTCGGCGCAGTCGAGCTACGCCGACAACAGCGAGTAAAAGACCCACAGGATCAGGCGCGGCTGCGGCGGCGCTCGCGGCGGGCTTCACTGGTCTCGGCGGTGTTTTCCGTCGCCACCTTGTTGCGCATCGGACCGATGCGCTCGACAATCGCGGCAACCGTCGGACGATCCGCCTTGGTGTGGGCGTCGAGCGCCTTGCGCATCGCGGCAAGGTGCTGGAACGAGGTGCCGCAGCAGCCGCCTATGATTTTGGCGCCGCCATCGACGGCGAGCCTGACATAATCGGCCATCAGTTCGGGCGTGCCGGAATAATGGATTTCGGTGCCGCGGAATTCAGGAATACCACAATTGCCCTTGACGATGACCGTCGCCTCCGGCTTCGCCTCGGTCATGTCTAGCAGCGAGGCCAGGATGTCGGATGCGCCGACGCCGCAATTGGCACCAACGCCGAGCGGTGCTTCCGACAAGCCGTCGGTGACGCCGTGGATATCCTTTGGCAGCAGGCCCATCATGGTGCGGCCGGCGGTGTCGAAGGACCCGGTGTAGGTGTAGGGCAGGCCGACGCGTATGGCAGCTTCGGCGGCGGCGCGGATCTCGTCGGGAGCCGACATCGTCTCGATCCAGGCAACTTCGGCGCCACCGGCCTTGAGGCCCTCGATCTGCTCGGCGAAGGCGTCGACCGCCTCGTCATAGGTCATGGCACCAAGCGGCACCAGCAATTCGCCGGTCGGGCCGACCGAGCCGGCGACGATCACCTTGCGACCGGCCTTGTCGGCGACAGCGCGCGCGAGCTCGGCCGCGCGCTTGTTCAGCGCATGCGCGCGGTCCTGCGCATGGTGCAGCTTCAAGCGATGACGAGTGCCGCCGAAGGAGTTGGTCAGGATGATGTCGGCGCCGGCATCGACGAAATTCTGGTGCAGGCTGGTGATAGTGTCGGGCGCCGTCTCGTTCAGCAGTTCGGGCGCCTCGCCGGCCTCGAGCCCCATGGCGAACAGATTGGTGCCGGTGGCGCCATCGGCGAGCAGCACACCCTTTTCAGCCAACAGCGCATCGATCGGGTTGGTGGTCGTCATCGGATTGGCTCTCATGTTTCGAATTCGAATAAGGATATAAAGAAGTCTTTATGTGCAGTCAATGAAATAGCAGTGACGGCAGGATCCAGTCCGCCCATGGAATCATAATCCCGAGGCTCAGACAGTGCCTGATGGGAACGACATGCCGGCCAGTCTGTGCGCGAAGCCTGCCGCCTCGTGCGCGTTGATGTCGGCGGCGCGGATCAGATTGTCGAAATGCTGGATCAGCGTCTGGATCGGCTGCGTGGCGTTGAGCACCAGATACATGTCGCCGACATAAATGGCGGCACGATAGGGCCCGAAGATGGTGTAGGGGATCGAATAGCGCATCCGCCCGTCATAGAGAAACAGCCGGAATGCCGGATAGAGATCGTCGAGCAGGGTCGCCATGTGCAGCAGCTGGGCGCGCCGATCGGCTTCCGGGAAACGATCCCAGACGCCCAGCCCGCGCGCGAATATCTCCAGCGTATGGCGCGGCATGCAGACTTCCATGTCGGTTTCCGGCCGCCTGTTATAGTCGATGCGGTATTGCGTTTCGCCGGCCTGCGCCAGGCGGCTCTTGTTGGTGATGCCCGCTTCGTACTCGACCAGCGCTTCGGTGCGCAGGAGATCGGGAATGCCGGCCGGCACGTAGCGGATCTTGGTGCCGGCGGCCTCGGCATGCCATTTGGCCAGCAGCGTGCGATCGAAGCCATCGGGTGCCTCCTCGATCTCGAGGCTCTCGCGGATTTCGCCGGTGAGGCCCTCGTCCTGGCTGAGGCCGAGAAGCCAGTCGAGCGACACTTTGAACTCGGCAGCGATGTTGAGCAGCGTCTCGGCGCGAGGCAGGCGGGTCGAGGCGCCTGACAGCAACTGCGACAGCGCCGAGCGATCGATGCCGACCGCAGTCGCGAAAGCCGACTGATTGAGGTCGGAGCGTGTCAAGAGCATTTTCAGGCGTTCGCGAAAGATGGTCGACAGATCACGCTTGTCCATATCGGTGCTCCGGTCCGATTGAGGAAAAATTTGCGCCGAAGCGTCTTCGAGCGCTCCCTAGGCGTAAATGAATCCATAAGTCTGTTTACAATGTATAACATGTGCGGTCAAAAATGCGCAATCGCAACAGCTTGTGCACTTTGTCGCGTTGAGTCGAATCATTTCTCCTGACACAATGCTGTCAGGAACCAGTTGGGGTTCCGGCGACTGAGGGCAGTGGTCGATAGCATGACGGGCAAGAGCATCAGGCGACACAGCATACCGGCTATCGAATGGCCGACAGTGGCTCTCGCTTTCTTCTGTTACGCAACATGGCTAGCCGCTGGTTTCCTGCTCTGGCCATCGTACCCCATCCTCGCGCTCGCCGTCCTGGCCTTCACCGCCGCACTGCAATCCTCGATCATGCACGAAGTGCTGCACGGTCATCCGACGCGCAGCGCGCGGGTCAACGAAGCCTTCGTCTTCCTGCCGATCGGCCTGGTCTGGCCATTCCGACGCTTCAAGACCATACATCTGCGCCACCACGCCGACGAGCGGCTGACTGACCCGTTGGACGATCCGGAAAGCTATTATCAGGCGCTGTGGCAGCATGAAGAGCTGCCGCCGACGATGAGATCTCTGCTCAGGATCAACAACACCATGACCGGCCGTCTGGTGCTCGGCCCCTGGCTGTCCTGCATCGGTTTCTTCATCGACGATGCCAGGCAGATGATCGCTGGCGACAAGGTGGTCCGCAGAGCTTGGCTGCTGCACGCGATCGGGCTTGCCATCGTGGTGCCGATCGTCCAGTTCGGCTTCGGCATTCCGCTGTGGCTTTACATTCTCGTGCCGGTATGGCTCGGCCAGTCGCTGATTTCGATCCGCACGTTTGCCGAGCATCAATGGTCGGAACACCCGGAGGGCCGCACGGTGATCGTCGAGCGCTCGCCGCTGTCGTTCCTGTTCCTCAATAACAATCTGCATTTCATCCACCACAAGAGCCCGACAGTAGCCTGGTACCAGCTTCCAAAGCTGTTTCGCGACCGTCGCGACGAGTGGCTGCGGATGAACAATGGCTATGCCTATCCAAACTATTTCGCGCTGATCAAGGCCTATGCCTTCAAGGCGAAGGAGCCGGTCGTGCACCCGGTACTGCGGCGCCAAGCGGAGCCCGGCAGGGCGTTCAAGCCGCGCGTAAGGGCGCGCAGCATCAGCGGGCTTGGCAGCGCGCCGGTTCCCGCCGAGCCGCCCAAGGAATGAGTTTTGCGGCAGGCAGGTGCTGCCTGCTTGACTGGCTGGGATCGGTTCCCTTCAGTCCAGACATAGTGGTCAGATTCGGTCATGAGTGAATTGGTTGCTGCGTTGCCGATGTATGATTGGCCTGAAGTGCGCGCCCAGATAGACGCTCAATGGGCGGGATTGCGCGATGCATTCCGGCAAAAGGCCATCGACGCGCCGGAAACCATCGTGCGGCGCAATGGTGACCTGCCGCCGGTGCCGGGCGGCATTCACGATGCCAAGGGAGCACTGATCGCGTCCGACCCGGTGACATTGCCGCCGGACGAACTCGATTTTCACAGACTGTGGCTGCACCCGGCGCTGCTATTCGCGCAGACCTGCTGGGGGCCGATGGAGCTTGGCCTGTCCAGGCATGTGCAGGTGATCGGCCAGCCGAGCTACGACGGCTATGAAGGCGGGCAGGGCGAGCTCTACTCCAGCGCCATCGTCATGCTGGCGGATGGCGCGCCATCGGTTGCCTCGCCAGCTGACGGCGGCCCGCTGATCCCGCTCGATCGCATCCGCGGCAAGCGCTTCACCTTCAACAATCTCGATTCCATGTCCGGCCTGATCGGACTGACGCGCGACCTGGAGGCGATGGGCGAGAGCCTTGACCTCTTTGCCTCGCGCAGCAAAAGCGGCGGGCACCGTTCCTCGATCGTCGCAATTGCAGAGGGCAAGGCCGATGTCGCGGCCATCGACTGCGAGAGCTGGGTGCTGGCGCAGCGCTTCGAGCCGGCAGCACAAAAAGTAAGGGTCGTTGGCTGGACGAGACGGCGCAAGGGCCTGCCTTACATCACCGCCGCAACGACACCGGAAAAGACGGTAACCTCACTGCGCGAGGCGCTTGCCGGCCTACCCGAGCAACCGCTGGTCAAGCGGATAGGTTGAAAGCTGCTCGTTGCCGGTCTCAGTGATGAGGATCTGCTGCTCGATCTTCACGCCTTCGCGCCCGCCAAGCCTGCCGATATAGCTTTCGGCGCACAGCACCATTCCCGGTTCCAGCGCGCCATCCGGCGTATCCGACGTCCAGTCGCCGGCATGCGGCAAGGTCGGGTATTCGTCGGCCAGACCGACCCCGTGATAGAGCACGCCGTAACGAGCCGGGTAGCTGTCTCCCGGTGGCACCGCCGAGTGCTCGACGAGGTCGCGGAACGACATGCCGGGCTGCAACAATCGCGTGTTGTGCTCAATCTGGTCGGCCGCGATGCGGAACAGCTCGCGCTGTTCGTTGGTAGGCGTTGCGTCGCCGCATAGCCATGTGCGCGACAGGTCGGCGCAGAAGCCGTAGGGGCCGATCAGGTCGGTGTCGAAGGCGACGAGGTCGCCTGATACAATCTCGCGTGACGAGCATTCCTGGAACCACGGATTGGTGCGCGGACCCGACGTCAGCAGCCGTGTCTCGATCCATTCGCCCCCACGCGCAATGTTGCCGCGATGCAGTTCCGCCCATAGCTCGTTTTCGGAAATGCCAGGCTTCAGAGCCCGTTCCATCTCGCCCATTGCCGCCTCGCAGGCGACGATAGCGCGGCGCATGGCAAGGATTTCGTCCGGCGACTTGATCAGCCGCGCATTCTCCATCACCGCTTCACCATTGCCGATAGAGACGCCAAGGCGCGCGAGTTCGTCGATGCCTTCGCGGTTGATGTGATCGACGGCGATGCGGCTGTTGCCGCAGCCATGTTCCCTGACCAGATCGGCGATGTCGGCGGCCCAGCGGCGGACCTTTTGCTCCGTAAGCTCGCCGCTGTAGAGGTATATCCACGACACAGCGGGTCGAACCTCGTCGACGATGCCGGAATGATCGGACAGATGTTCGCAGGAGAAATAGTCGAAGAGCACCACCGGTCCGTCGGTGGCAACGAAGCAATGCCGCGTCGGATTGTGCGCCACCCACAATTGCATGTTGGTGCTGTCGGTGGCGTAGCGGATGTTGACGGGGTCGTAGAGCAGGACGCCGGCATAATCGCGGCGCTTCAGTTCAGCGCGGATGCGCTCCAGCCGGTATTGGCGCATGGCGAGCAGATCGGGAGCGGCAATGCCTGCCGCGGCCCATTCAGCCTCCGCCTGCGCGCCATAGCCCAGCACATGCTGGTTGAGCGCCGCCGCCTTCTGCCGGGAGGCGTCGCGCAGCGCCTCGATCGAGCCCGGCTCGAACGGCATGATCTTGCGATGCCGGCCAAAGCTGCCCTTTGGCCCCGCGCTGTCCATGTCGAACCTCAGGTCCGCATCTTCTCGCCGCTCGGGTCGAAGGGCGCCTCGACATTGATGCGGGCCGGGCGCCGATGTCCGAGGATCTCGATCTCGAACACTCCGGCACTTTCGTCCTCGGCAAGAGCCGCCGGCACATAGCCCTGCGCCATCGACTTCTGGACATAATGAGCATAACCGCCTGAGGTGACCCAGCCGACCACGCGCCATTCGCCGTCGACGATGCCGCGCACGGCGGACGCACCTTCGGCAGCCTTGGAGCCGCGTATTTCCTTGCCGCCCTTGTCGAAACGCGGCGCGCCATAGCCATGCGGCTTTTCAACCGTGCCGTAATCCTTGCTGACCTTGGCCCAGATCGGCTCGTCGCCCATGACGTCAGCATCGGCGGCATCGACGATGAAGGAGACGCGCCGCAGTTTTGGTCCTTCTGCCTGTTCCTTGGCGGCTGCCTCGCGGCCGATGAAGTCGTTTTTCTCCAGTTTGATGAAGCGGTCCATCGCCCCTTCAAACGGTCCGTAGATCGGCCGCAACTCGCGGAACCAGGTCGGAAAATTCTTTTCCAGGCGCATGGAGAGCAGAGCCCGCATGCCGAAATCGACGAGGTCGAATTCCTCGCCGGCATCCTTGATCTGATGATAGACGAGGCGCTGGTACGCCGGCGCCATCCAGATCTCATAGCCGAGATCGCCGGTGTAGGTGATGCGGTTGACCAGGCACGGCGCGCCGCCGACCGCCATCTCGCGGAAATCCATGAAGCGGAAGGATTTGGTCGAGATGTCGACATCGACCAGCTTCTGTAGCAAATCCCGCGATTTCGGTCCGGCGATCGACAGGCCGACCAGCGTCTGGTCGAAGCGGTGGATGCGCACCGACCCGTCCTTCGGCAAATGCTTCTCGAACCAGCGCATGTGGTATTTCTGCGCCGCCGATGAGCCCCAGATCATGAAGCGGTCTTCAGCGGCCTTGGCGATGGTGAAGTCGCCGATCAGCTTGCCGAATTCGTTGAGCATCGGCGTCAGCACGATGCGGCCGGTCTTCGGCATGCGGTTGGTCATCAGCCGGTTGAGGAAGTTCTCAGCCGCCGGTCCCGACACTTCGTATTTGGCGAAGTTGGCGATCTCGGTGACGCCGACGCGCTCACGCGTGGCGCGCACTTCCTCGCCGATCGGATCAAAGTCGTTGGAGCGGTGGAATGAGACGATATCCCTGGGCTCCTGGCCTTTCGGTGCGAACCAGAGCGGTGTCTCGAGACCCCAGGAGTCACCCATGACGGCGTTGTTGGCCAGCATGGTGTCGTAGAGCGGCGTTGTCTGCGCCGGGCGTGCGGCCGGCAGTTCCTCATTGGGGAAGCGGATGGAGAAGCGGCGCGAATAGTTTTCGCGCACCTTGGCGTTGGTGTAGCGCAAGCCGGCCCATTCGCCGAAGCGTGTGACATCCATGCCCCATACGTCGAAGCCGGGATCGCCATGAACCATCCAGTTCGACAGCGCCAAGCCGACGCCGCCCCCCTGGCTGAAACCGGCCATGACGGCGCAGGCGCACCAGAAATTGGTCAGGCCCTGCACTGGGCCGACCAGCGGGTTGCCGTCCAGCGCGAAGGTGAAGGGACCGTTGATGATCTGCTTGATGCCGGCCTTCTCGATGCCGGGGAAATGCTTGAAGCCGATTTCCAGCGACGGCGCGATGCGGTCGAGGTCGGGCGGCAGCAATTCGTGGCCGAAATCCCACGGCGTGTTGACCGGCGACCACGGCTTGCAGGCCTTCTCATAGGTGCCGAGCAGGATACCGTTGCGCTCCTGGCGCGTGTAGATCTCGCCCTTGAAGTCGAGCACGCCGATCATCTCGCGGCCGGTCGATTTGTTGAATTCCTCGACCTCCGGCATCGGCTCGGTCAGGAGATACATGTGCTCCATGGCCAGCACGGGCAGTTCGACACCGACCATGCGGCCGATCTCGCGCGCCCACAGGCCGCCGCAATTGACGACATGCTCGGCCTTCACCGTGCCCTGTTCGGTGACGACATTCCAGGTGCCGTCGACCTCCTGCGTCAGTTCGACGACGCGGTTGCGCAGCACGATCTCGGCGCCGAGTTTCTTGGCCGCCTTGGAATAGGCGATCGTCGTGCCGGACGGATCGAGATGGCCTTCGACCGGATCCCACATGGCGCCGACGAAATTGGTCTCGTCCATCAGCGGGAACATCGCCTTGGCTTCGGACGGAGTGATCAGTTCGGTGTCCATGCCGAGATAGCGACCCTTGGCGTGGGCAAGGCGCAGGAAGTCCATGCGCTCGGGCGTATCGGCCATCATCACGCCGCCGGTCAGGTGCAGCGAGCAGGACTGGCCTGATATTTCCTCGATCTCCTTGTAGAGCTGCACCGTATAGGCCTGCAGCTTGGCGACGTTGGGATCGCCGTTCAGCGTGTGGAAGCCGCCCGCGGCGTGCCAGGACGAGCCGGAGGTAAGCTCCGAGCGCTCGATCAGCATGATGTCGGTCCAGCCGGCCTTGGCCAGGTGATAGAGAACCGAGCAGCCGACGACGCCGCCGCCGATCACAACCGCTTTTACATGAGATTTCATCTAGATAGGTCCGTTTTTGAAGAGGTTGAATCGAGAGGGAGCGGCGTGCGCCCTTCCTCTACCCCGTCGATTGGGGGAGAGGTGTCGAGCGCAGCTCGACGGAGTTGGGGTCGACTGTTCATCAACAACACAGACGATCAAAAATCGGTTGGCGCGCCGCCCTCGGACCGGCGCTTGGCGACGAAGGCGTTGAGTTCCTCGCGGATGGCCGGGTCCATGTAGGGCTCTTCGTAGGACGCAAGCCGTTCCTTCCAGACTTTGTTGGCCTTTTCGAGCGCTGTCGGCGAGCCGGCTTCCGCCCAGGTCTCGTAATTGCGCCAGTCGGACAGGATCGGCGAGTAGAAGGCGGTCTTGTAGCGATCCTGCGTGTGCTGGGTGCCGAAGAAATGGCCGCCGGGACCGACCGACTGGATGGCGTCGAAGCCGAGCGCCTCTTCGGAAAGGTCGAGCGGGGTCAGGAATTCGGCCACCATCTGCAGCAGGTCGATGTCCAGAATGGTCTTCTCGTAAGAGCAGCGCAGGCCGCCCTCGAGCCAGCCGGCGGCATGCATCATCAGATTGCCGCCGCCCTGGATGGCGCCCCACAGAGAGAACACGCTTTCATAAGCGGCCTGCGCGTCAACCGTGTTGGCGGCGCAGGTGTTGGAGGTCCGGTAGGGGATGTTGTAGCGGCGGGCGAGCTGGCCGCCGACGAGCTGCGCCTTCATGTATTCCGGCGTGCCGAAGGCCGGTGAACCGGACTTCATGTCGACATTGGAGGTGAAGCCGCCATAGCCGACCGGCGCGCCCTTGCGCACCATCTGGGCGAAGGCGATGCCGGACAGTGCCTCGGCGTTCTGCTGCACCAGCGCGCCGGCGATGGTGACCGGCGCCATGGCACCCGACAGGGTGAATGGCGTCACGACGACGACCTGGCCCTTGCTCGACATCTGGATGATGCCTTCCATCATCGGCACATCGAGCTTGAGCGGCGAATTGGTGTTGATGATGGTGAAGACGGACGGCTCTTCGAGCAGCTGCTCGGGGCTGATGCCGCGCGCGATCCTGGCGATCTCGATGCCGTCCACATTGCGCTCCTTGCCGAGCGAATAGATGTGGAACACCTTGTCGGTGAGCACGCTGAGATCGCGGATGCATTCGAGGTGGCGCACGGACGGATGGATATCGGTCGGCTCGACCGGATAGCCACCCGTGCAGTTCAGGATGTTGTGCATCTGCGCAAGCTTGAGGAAGTTGCGGTAGTCCTGCTGATTGCCGGGCCGGCGGCCATGATCGAGGTCGGAGCAATTGGGCGCCGACGCCATCATCGAGATGATCACATTGTTGCCGCCGAAGCGCACATTGTGCGCCGGATTACGGGCATGGATGGTGAATTCCGACGGGCAGTGCGACACCAGATCCAGGATCATGTCGCTGTCGAAGCGCACCCGCTCTGAGCCGTCGCGCACGTCGGCGCCGTGCGCCTTCATGATGCGGCGGGCTTCGTCATGCAGAACGTCGACGCCGATTTCCCGCAGCACGCGCAACGAAGCGAGGTGGATCGACTCCAGCTCGTCGTCGGAGACCAGCCTGGTCGGCGCCAGCGGGTTTTTCAGTTGGCGGAAAGCCGGCTGCTCGAACGCGGCCGAGCCGCCGGCGCGCTTTCCGGCGCGGCCGCCGCGGCGGGCGCGGTCGGTGGCCAATGCCGGTTCTGCTGGTTGTAAGGCGGCGGTCATGGCGGTCCTCATAGGATGCGGTAGCGGGCGGCATAATGGACCGGCGGCTGTCCAGCCATTGCGGAGGCGGCGACCACTAGGGCTAGGGAAGCGACATACCGGAACGGCAGTTGCGCGGCCCAAATGCGTTGCCCCGTTGGCGCAAGCGTATTTCGCTTTCCGGCCCTTCCGTTCTCCGGATCGAACCAGTAGCTAGTTGCGCTTGCTGGCCGGATGGCCAGCGCAATTCATTTGGACAGCAGCATGGTCGCGACCGGCTCGAGCGAAAGCGAAGCGACAACGCAATGGCCAGCGCTTGCCGGCCTCACCGCGGCACTTGCCATGTTCGGCGCGGCGCAAGGGGTGGCGGTGCGGCTGGTCGGTGCACGCGTGCGCCGCGCCGCCTGACAGACATCGTACGGAGCAAAGCGGTTTTCGCCCTCCGGGGACTTACCACCACGTAACTAATCGATAATCCTGCAACCCCGATAGCGGTGCGCACAATGAACCTGGCGGAATCGAACGACGAGACGATGCAGTGGGCTGGTATCACCGGCGTGATCGCAACCGTATCTGTGTTCGCTATCGCCCAGGGACTGTCCTATCCGCTGTTGAGCTTTATCTTGCAGCGTCAGGACGTTTCTCCGGCGATGATCGGCCTTTCGGCGGCGATGACGCCGATCGGCTTCATCGTGTCGTCGCCATTGATCCCGTCGCTGGCGCGGCGGTTCGGGGCAGGGCGCACGGCGCTCATTTGTGCCGCGCTTTCCGCGGTTGTGCTGGCGCTTATCGGCTGGACGCAGAATGTTTATCTCTGGTTTCCGCTGCGCTTCCTGATCGGCGTCGTCACCAATCCGCTTTACGTGCTGAGCGAGATCTGGGTGATCGCGCTGGCGCCGCCGGCGCGACGCGGTCGCGTCATGGGCGTTTACTCGACGATCATCTCGGCCGGTTTCGCGGCCGGGCCGCTTTGCCTGCTTGCCGTTGGCACGGAGGGCTGGCCGCCATTCCTCGTCGGCATTTTCGCCTTCGTGCTGTGCGGCATCTGCCTGGCCTCGGTTCTGCCGCGCTTGCCCAAGGTCGACGAGGCCGGGCATCAGGTTTCCGTCCTCGGTTCGTGCCGCTGGCGTGGCTGCTTTTGTTTGCCGTCATCGTGGCCGCCGGTTTCGAACAGGGCGCGCTGGCCCTGCTGCCGGTCTATGGCACTCATCACGGCATCACTGAGACCCGCATGTCGGCGCTGCTGTCGGTGATGATCGCCGGCAACATCGCCATGCAGGTGCCGCTCGGATTGCTGGCGGAAAGGCTTTCCGCACACCTGGTGCGGCTTGCCTGTGTTGCGCTGACGGTGCTCGGCTGCGTGCTTCTGCCGCTGCTCATCGAGACGCCGCTGATCTGGCCGATGATTTTCGTCTGGGGTGCTGTTTCCTACGGCATCTACACGATGTCGATCATCGAGCTCGGCGAGCGCTTCACAGGCTCGACACTGGTCGCCGGCAACGCAGCATTCTCCTTGATGTGGGGCGTCGGCGGCATCGCCGTGCCGCCGCTGGCGGGCGGCGCCATGGATATTCTGGGCGCCGGCGGGCTGCCGATCACGCTCGGCCTGATGTGCCTGGCGCTGGCCATCGCGAGCCTGGCTGGCCGGCGGAAAGCCTCAATTGTGCGCCGAACATATTGAATATCGGACATAGCATATCGATGTTGGCAATCCCCAAAGCGACGCGTTTATCGGAGACCTCATGACCAAGCCCATCCAAAAACCAGGATCCGCCACCGAGACCAACGATCCGTTTCTCTGGCTGGAAGACAGGACAGCCGCGCAGTCGCTTGACTGGGTGCATCGCCAGAACGAGGTCACGGTTGGCGAGCTGCAGGGTGATCCTTCCTATCAGGCGTCGTTCCAGACCGCGCTCGATCTGATGACGGCCGAAGACAACATTGCAGTCGGCGCAGCACTCAAAGGCCATGTCTATAATTTCTGGCAGGACAAGACTAATGTGCTCGGCCTCTGGCGCCGCACGACGGTTGCTTCCTACAAAACCGAAAAACCCGACTGGGAAACGATCATCGACTTCGACCAGCTTGCGGCGAAAGAGGGGATCAAATGGGTGTTCGGAGGCGCAAGCCGACTCTATCCGGACTTCAATCGCTGTCTGGTGAGTATGTCGCCCGATGGCGGCGACGCCAGCGAGATGCGTGAATTCGACATCGAAACGAAATCCTTCGTGGAAGGTGGGTTTCGCGCGCCCGCATCCAAGTCGGGTTTCAGCTGGCTGGACAAGGACACGGTCATCGTTTCGGCGGCGTTCGAGGAGGCCGACAAGACTGAGTCCGGGTATCCGCGCGTGATCAAGCTCTGGAAGCGGGGCACGAAGCTCGAAGACGTGACACCGATCTTCGAGGCGCAGAAAGAGGATCTCGCCGTTGGCGCAGCTGTCGAGTTCGACGGCGACAGGCGCTATTTGATCTTGGCCCGGACGCTGAATTTCTTCGCTTCGCACATCTTCCTGCGGCTGCCGTCCGGCGAAAACAAACAGTTGCCACTGCCGGACGACATGACCGACACCGCGATCTTCAGGGATCAGCTCGTCTTCGGCCTGCGCAGCCCGTGGACGGCGCCCGATGGCACGTTGTGCAAGCCTGATGGCCTCTATTCGCTGGATCTGGCGCTCTGGGTCGAGACCGCTACGCTCGGTCCGGTGGAAACCGTGTTGGAGCCGGCATATCGGGTGTCCATCGCCGGCATTGCCCGCACGCAGGACCGGCTGTTCATCAACCTGATGGACAATGTGCGCGGCAAGGTCGTCGTCTGCGAGCGCAAGGAGGGCGGCTGGTCGCTGAAACCGGTCGCGTTGCCCGAAAACGGCAATGTAGGCATCAGCCATGCCGAGCAGTTCGGGTCGAGTGTGTCGTTCTCCTTCACCGATTTCCTGACGCCGAGCTCGATCATCTGGTCGGACGACAATGGCGAGACACTGGCAACCGTGAAGTCTCAGCCGGCGCGTTTCGATGCCTCGCCGCTGATCTCAGAACAGTTCGAGGCGCGCTCGAAGGACGGCACGATGATCCCCTATTTCGTCGTCAGGCGGCGCGACCAGAAGAGTCCGGTGCCGACGCTGCTCTATGGCTATGGGGGCTTCGAAGTGCCGTTGCTGCCTGGCTATGCCGGCGTGCGCGGCAGGCTGTGGCTGGAGAAGGGCAACGCCTATGTGCAGGCCTGCATCCGCGGCGGCGGCGAGTTTGGCCCGGCCTGGCATCAGGCGGCGCTCAAGGGCAATCGCCAGAACGGCTTCGACGATTTTGCGGCAGTAGCACAGGACGTCGTCAAACGCGGTATCGCCACGGCTGCTTCGCTCGGCATCCAAGGCGGTTCGAATGGCGGCCTGCTGACAGGCGTTTCCCTGACGCAGCGCCCCGAACTGTTCGGCGCCGTGATTATCGAAGTGCCGCTGCTCGACATGCTGCGCTACACTGAATTGCCGCCGGGTGCTTCCTGGATGGCCGAATATGGCGACCCGTCGAAACCGGAAGACGCCAAGTGGCTTTCCGCCTATTCGCCCTATCAGCATGTCGATGCCGGTGCTGCCTATCCGCCGGTTTTGCTGACCACCTCGACCGCCGACGACCGGGTCCATCCCGGACATGCGCGCAAGATGGCCGCCCGTCTGCAGGAAGCCGGTCATACCAAGACGATGTTCTTCGAGGAGACCGAGGGTGGGCATGGCGGCCGAGGCGACCGCCGGCCGCAGGCGGCGCAGACGGCGATGAAATATGTCTTCCTGCAAAGGGCGCTGGGTGGAACGGCATAGACGGCAGATTTTGATGCAATTCCCGAGGAAGAGCACTACGCACTTTCCTCCGGGAAAACCGTTTCACACTTTTCCCGAAATTGCTCTAAGGTGCCATCCATGGCTCTCGAAGGGACATTGGCTGGCGCATTCGGGCTTCGCGCATTGCGGGTCGCGGTGACACCGTCACCGCGCACGCTGCGCGCCGAGCTTTTGCGGCTGTGCGCCCGCATCGGTTATTCGCCACCTGTCTGCCTCTGACGCATTCGCCCCGGCTTGGGCCGGATAGAATCCAGAGGAAAGATCAGATCCATGACTTATCAGAATTATTCGCTGAAGCAGCTTCAGCAGATCGATGCCGCGCATCATCTGCATCCGTTCACCGATCACAGGGAACTGCGCGAAGTCGGCTCGCGTATCATCACCCGCGCCAATGGGCCGTTCATCTATGATTCCGAGGGGGCTGAAATCCTCGACGGCATGGCCGGGCTGTGGTGCGTGAACGTCGGCTATGGGCGCGACGAACTGGCCGAGGCAGCCTATGCCCAGATGAAGGAGCTGCCCTACTACAACTCCTTCTTCAAATGTTCGACGCCGACGCCGGTGCTGTTGTCACAAAAACTGGCGGAAATCGCACCGAAGAACGTCAGCCAGGTGTTCTACGGTTCGTCCGGTTCGGAAGCCAACGACACGGCGCTGCGCCTTGTGCGCCATTACTGGGTGTTGGAAGGCAAGCCGGAGAAGAACCGCATCATCTCGCGCAAGATGGCCTATCACGGCTCGACCGTTGCCGGCACCTCGCTCGGCGGGATGGATGCCATGCACAAGCAGCTCGGCGGTGCGGTGCCCAACATCGTCCATGTGATGATGCCCTATGCCTATGAGCTGGCGCTGCCGGGCGAGAGCGATCATGATTTCGGCTTGCGCGCGGCCGGGGCTGTCGAGGTTGCGATCCTCGAAGCCGGCGCCAACAAGGTTGCTGCCTTCATCGGCGAGCCGGTCATGGGAGCAGGCGGTGTGAAAATTCCGCCGGTCAGCTACTGGCCGGAGGTGCAGCGCATCTGCCGCAAATATGATGTCCTGCTGATGCTGGACGAGGTCATCACCGGCTATGGCCGCACCGGCGAGTGGTTCGCCGCGCAAACGCTCGGCATCGAGCCGGACACGATCACCACGGCCAAGGCCCTGACCTCGGGCTATCAGCCGCTGTCGGCATTGCTGGTCGGCGACCGCATAGCCTCGACGCTGGTCGAGAAGGGCGGCGAGTTCAATCACGGCTACACCTATTCCGGCCACCCGGTGGCCTGCGCCGTGGCGCTGAAGAACCTCGAGATCATCGAGCGGGAAGGGCTGGTCGACCGCGTCCGGAACGATACCGGCCCCTATTTCGCAAAGGCGTTGCAGGAGCGCATTGCCGGGCATGATCTGGTCGGCGAGGTGCGTTCGATCGGGCTTATGGGCGCGATCGAGATCGTCAAGGACAAGGCGACCAAGGAGCGGTTCCTGCCGGCGGGAAGCGCGGCAGTGACCGTGCGTGATCATGCGATTGCCAACGGCTTGATGCTGCGCGCCACCGGCGACACGATGATCCTGTCGCCGCCGCTGATCTGGACCCGCGATACGATCGACATGGCCTGCGACCGCATCTCGAAGGCGCTGGCTCTGGCGCAAGCCGATCTGCGCAAGCGGTAGGGCTCGAGCCCCGACCGGGCGTTCCTCGGCAGTAGCGCCCGGTCTCGACAACATGATCAAGCGGCGAGTGAACGAAATGCATCCCCATCGCGTAGTGTGTGGGGCAGCGGCTGATTCGGCCGCGACAAGGGGTTTGTCTGGATGAGAAAGATCGGCAAGAGCCGACGGACGCAAGAAGCGGCCAGCATCGGCGGTGATCTGATGCTGGCGCCGCTGGTGGCGATGATGCGGCTGCCTCTGATGGCCATGGATGGCGGGAGCAGCCAGCCATGGGGCACGGAGACGGCGCGTGCGGTAAACGAGAAGACCGCCGCCATGGCCCAAGGCGCGTTTGCGGCGCAAATGTCTTTCCTGCAGTCGGCATCGCGGTTCTGGCCCGAGGTCTTTTCCGGTCGCACGCCGTCGCTGTTCAACGGTGTTGCGGCGGAACGCTCGATTAGCGCTGCGCTGAAGCCGGCAAGCCGTGCCGTGAAGGCGAATTTTCGCCGACTGTCCAACAAGACCTGATCGAGGTTGCGGAACTTTGATTTTGCGCATCGAGGAGTGCATGCGCTAGAACCAGTCGGTACAATTACCGATGGGGGACACGATGGCCGGACAACCGCTCAACCAGCCGGCTGAAATTCCAGCCGAACTCGACCGCTGGAACTGGGGCGCCTTCTTCCTCAACTGGATCTGGGGCATCGGCAACAGCACCTTCATCGCGCTACTGGCGCTGATCCCGTTCGTCAACATCATCATGATCATCGTGTTGGGTGCACGCGGCAGTCGCTGGGCCTGGCGGAACCGCGCCTGGCGCGACGCGGAACAGTTTCGCAAGACGCAACGCAACTGGGCAATAGCCGGCGTTGTCGTGTGGGTGGTCGGGATCGGCGGTTGTGCGACGATGGTCGGCAGCATCCCTTACGTCCTGAAAGGCAGCGATGCCTATCATATCACCATGGACAGCCTTCGCGCCGACGATCGCGTGAAGGCCGCGCTCGGTGATGATGTGGCCGACAGTTTCTGGGTCGGTGGCCATCTCAATATCAATGCGAATGGTTCTGGCGACGCTCGGTTCAGCATTCCGGTCCACGGCGCCATGGGCAAAGGCACTGCCTACTCAACCGCAGTCCGCGCTGCCGGCACGTGGAGCCTGCGCCTGCTGGTCGTCAGGGTCGAGGGGGCCGATGCACCGATCGTGCTGATCAACGAAGATCATGTCCCGATCCCGAATGCGGCAATCGGAATATAAAACCAGACGGTGCGGATAAACTGGCGGAAACGCAAAAACCGCGCTCCATCGGGAACGCGGCTTTGCCAGATACGCATGGCGCTTCGCTACTCAAATACTTTGCGAAACCTACGGCATTTGTCGAAACTTACAGGCTCCGGTACGCGAGACCTGATCCGGAGCGCCGGGCGGATGCGATATGTCCGCCTCGCAATCCGTTTTATAGGAACATCGTTACCGCAGAGTTATCGAGAGCTTAAGCAAATCTAAATTTGCATTTTTTCTGCCGAAGGAAATCGGAAAAAGCCTGCCAAGTCCGTTGGTTACGCTGGATTGCCGCGTAGAAAATTAATTATGCCGGAGAAATCGGCGCCGCCATGTCCCTGGGCGTTGAACAAGGCATAGAGCTGGGCTGCTTCGGCGCCAAGCGGCGTCACCGCACCCGCGCTTTGTGCTGCTTCCTGGGACAATTTCAGATCTTTCAGCATCAGTGCCGCTGCAAACCCTGGCTTGTAGTCCCTGTTGGCGGGCGAAGTCGGCACAGGGCCGGGCACCGGGCAATAGGCGGTCAAGGACCAGCATTGCCCCGACGAGGTCGAGGCGACATCGAACAGTGCTTGGTGCGAGAGGCCGAGCTTTTCCGCCAGAACGAAGGCTTCGGCGACACCGATCATCGAGACGCCAAGGATCATGTTGTTGCATATCTTTGCCGCCTGTCCGGCGCCGTCGCCGCCGCAATGGACGATGCGGCCAGCCATCGGCTTCAGGACCGGCTCGGCTGCGGCGAAGGCATCGCCGGAGCCTCCGGCCATGAAGGTGAGCGTGCCGGCCGCGGCACCGCCCGTGCCGCCCGAGACGGGTGCATCGATGGACAGCAGGCCGTGTTTGGCGGCAATGGCGTGCGCCTTGCGCGCCGATTCAACGTCGATGGTCGAGGAATCGATGAACAACGTGCCTTCTTTCGCCTTGGGCGCGATGTCCTCATAGACCGATAGCACGTGCTTGCCGGCTGGCAGCATGGTGATCACCACCTCGGCGCCCTTCACCGCAGCCGGTGCGTTGGCCATGACGACCACGCCATGCTCGCGCGCGACGGTAAGGTTCTCCGGCACCAGGTCGAAGCCGTGCACGGCATACCCCGCCTTGACCAGGTTGGCGGCCATCGGATTGCCCATGTTTCCGAGGCCGATGAAGGCGATGGTGGTCATCGTGGTGCTCCGTGATTTGTGCTAGGCAGTAGGCAGTAGGCAGTAGGCAGTAGGCAGTAGGCAGTAGGCAGTAGGGTTGTCTATTCCGGCTTAAGTCTGACAATGAGTTGGCGAAGCATTTTGCCGATGCCCTCGGTGGATGTCAGCAAATGATCAGCTTGATCATGCGTGGCAAGGCCAATGCGTTCGGCGATCTGGAGGTGTGTCTCGAACTCCTTCAGCGAGCCTTGGGCTATTCTGAGAAATTGCTGATAAGAGCCTCTGTTATCTCGACCGTAACCTTCGGCGATGTTTGCAGGGATCGAGGTCGCTGAACGGCGGATTTGGCTGGTCAACCCGTATAATTCTTCCTTGGGCCATACCTTGGTCAAGGAATAGGTGGCGACAGCCAGGTCCATCGCCTGCTGCCACACGATAAGATCCTTGTATGAATTGATCTTGCCGGTCATCTCACTGCCTACTGCCTACTGCCTACTGCCTACTGCCTACTGCCTACTGCCTTCCAATTAATGCACGCGCGATGATGACGCGCATGATTTCGTTGGTGCCTTCGAGGATCTGGTGCACGCGCAGGTCCCGCACCAGCTTCTCGATGCCGTAGTCGTGCAGGTAGCCATAACCGCCGAGCAGTTGCAGCGCGTCGTTGGCGACATTGAAGCCGGTGTCGGTGACGAAGCGCTTGGCCATCGCTGACCATTTGCCGGCATCCGGCGCCTTGCGGTCGAGCTTCGAGGCGGCGGCATAAAGGAAGATGCGCGCCGCCTGTAGCTCGGTCTCCATGTCGGCCAGCTTGAACTGCAAGGCCTGGAACTGATTGATCTTCGAGCCGAAGGCCTTGCGCTCGGCGGTGTAGGCAAGCGCTTTGTCGAGCGCCGACTGTGCGCCGCCAAGCGAACAGGCGGCGATGTTCAACCGGCCGCCGTCGAGGCCCGCCATGGCAATGCCGAAGCCGGCGCCTTCGCCCGACAGAAGGTTCTCCGCCGGCACCTTGCAATCCTCGAAGATGACCTGGCGGGTAGACTGCATGTGCCAGCCCATCTTGTGCTCGTTGGCGCCGAAGGAGAGGCCCGGTGCATCTTTCGGCACGACGATGGTGGAAATACCTTTCGGCCCCTCAGTACCGGTCCGCACCATGACGGCGTAGACATCGCTGTCGCCTGCGCCCGAGATGAACTGCTTGGTGCCGTTGAGGACATAGTCGCCGCCGCTCTTGACCGCGCGCGTCTTGAGCGCCGCGGCATCGGAGCCCGAGCCCGGCTCGGTCAGGCAGTAGCTCGCCAGCCATTCCATCGAGGTAAGTTTCGGCAGGAAGCGCTGGCGCTGTTCCTCATTGCCGAAACGGTCGATCATCGAGGCCACCATGTTGTGGATCGAGATGAAGGACGAAAAGGCTGGATCGGCGTGCGAAAGCGCCTCGAAGATCAGCACGGCATCGAGCCGGCCCAGCGCCGAACCGCCGACATCGTCCCTGATATAGATGCCGCCGAGGCCAAGCGGCCCGGTCTCGCGGATCACATCGGCGGGAAAGTGTTTCCGTCGATCCCAGTCGAGTGCATTCGGCGCGACGCGGTCGGCGGCGAAGGCCTGCGCCATCTCCTGGATGGCGCGCTGTTCCTCATTGAGTTCGAACTGGCTGGTGCTCGCATCGACCGAGGCGTCCATTGGCGTGCTCCCTATGTGCTGGCCCAGCTAGCCCGCTGGCCCGTCGTTTTTGGCTTTGCGCGCGCCCCAATCTAGACCAATGATGCCGCCGCGCAACCCGACCCATCAACCGCCCATTTGGGGAGCGGCTGTGCATCAATGCCTGTCCGGAGCATGACGTGACGACAAAATTCGATGATTTGCTGGGGCAGTTCCACGCATACCTTGCGTCCGTCGATCACGCCCTGGTGCGCGATGCCGTGGCGCGGATCGGCTGGGACATGCCCGCCCGCACGCTGGAGCCGCATCCGCTTGCCTGCCTGCGCCATCTCGATCGCGTCGTGGAACTGGCGCCGCCGGATGCCAAGCCGCTGGTGCGGCTGCTTGCCGAGCATCGGAACGATTTCCGCTGCGGGCAGACCTACAGCGAGGCGGATTTCGGAAAAGAGTTCATCGACAATTACGGCTGGCTCGAAGTGTTCGGCACGCGAGGCCACTTCGCCAATGACGAGGTCGCCGCCGGCCTGCTGATCCTTGGGCCCGACATCGTCTATCCCGACCACCATCATGTTGCCGAGGAAATCTACATTCCGCTGACCGGTGGCACCGAATGGCGCATGGGCGAGAGCGCTTTTTGCCCGCGTATGGCCGGCGAGGTCGTCCACCACGCTTTCAACGTCAATCACGCCATGCGCACCGGCAAAGAGCCGTTGCTGGCGCTCTACATCTGGCGCGGCGGGCCGCTGGCGCAGAAATCGAGCATCACCGGAACCGTGACGCAGGGCAGGGGCTGATGGCCAGGGCGATCATGCTGCAAGGCACGGGTTCGGATGTCGGCAAGACGGTTCTGGTCGCCGGCCTCTGCCGCGCGGCAAAAAAGCGTGGGCTGAAGGTGCGGCCATTCAAGCCGCAGAACATGTCGAACAATGCTGCCGTCGCCGACATTCCGGGCGACAACAACCATGGCGGCGGCGAGATCGGCCGTGCCCAATGGCTACAGGCGATGGCTTGCGGCGTCGCCCCATCGGTCCACATGAACCCGGTACTGCTCAAGCCGCAGACCGATGTCGGCGCGCAGGTCATCGTGCAGGGAAAGGTATTCGGCGAAGCGCGGGCGCGCGACTACCAGGTGATGAAGGGCCAACTGATGGATGCCGTTCTGGACTCCTGGGACAAGGTTGGCGAGGGCGCCGATCTCGTCATCGTCGAGGGTGCCGGCTCGCCGGCCGAGATCAACCTGCGCAGCCACGACATCGCCAATATGGGCTTTGCCACGCGCGCCGACGTGCCAGTGGTGCTGGTCGGCGATATCGATCGCGGCGGCGTCATCGCTTCGGTCGCCGGTACGCATCTGATCCTGCCGGAAGAGGACCGGCGCATGATCGTCGGCTATCTCATCAACAAGTTCCGCGGCGATGTTTCGCTGTTCGATGACGGCATCAGGTCAATCGAGACATTCACGGGATGGCGCTGTTTTGGCGTCGTTCCGTGGCTGAAGGCGGCGGCACGTTTGCCTTCGGAGGATTCTGTCGTGCTGGAACGGCTGGCGTCCGGTGAGGCGCGCGCGCTGAGGGTGGCCGTGCCGATGCTTGGCCGCATCGCTAATTTCGACGATCTCGACCCGCTCAAGGCCGAACCGCAGGTCGAGGTGGTGTTCGTTCCACCGGGAAAGCCGTTGCCGCAAGACGCGGGGCTGGTGGTTATCCCAGGCTCGAAATCGACGATTGGCGATCTCATAAAATTCCGCGAGAACGGCTGGGACCGCGACCTTCTCGCGCATCGCAAGCGTGGCGGCCATGTCGTCGGTATCTGCGGTGGTTTTCAGATGCTTGGCCATATGGTGCGCGATCCCGACGGCATCGAAGGCAGCATCACCGAAGCCGAAGGGCTCGGCCTTCTCGACGTCGAAACGGTGATGGAACCGGAGAAGACCGTACGCAATGTCAGCGCCCGTTCGGTGCCGTTCGACCTGCCGCTCGAAGGCTATGAAATCCATCTTGGCCGCACCACCGGGCCAGATACGCTCCGGCCGTCCGCAGTCATCAATGGCGTCGATGACGGGGCAGTCTCGGCCGATGGCAAGGTGATCGGCACCTATATGCATGGCCTGTTTGGTGCCGACGGCTTTCGCGGGAAATTCCTCGAAAGCCTCGGCATCAAGGGCGGTGGCATCGACTATCGAGCCGAGGTCGAGCGCGCGCTGGACGAGGTCGCAACCGAGCTGGAGACCCATCTCGACTGCGACGCAATCTTTGCGCTGGCGCGGTAGATTCGCCCATCGCTTCGTCATCCACGGGCGGGCCAAGAAGGGAAGCGACGCAGCGCAGAGCCGATATTCCATGCCGCGACTTCAAAGCGTTGCAGCGGTACAGAATTCTGCTCCGTTGCACTCCGCGGGATCCGCCCGGCGACGGTTCGGTCCTGCTCGTGCTGGGGTTGCATCTCGGCTGGCATCGGCCATTTGCGCCAAGGCAAATCTAGCAGACCCATGGCCCGAATCAAAAGCGCCCGGCGTTTTGCCGGGCGCGCCACGTGCCCCCGTCAAATGAAATTGGCAGGCGCCGCGCATCAGGCACCCGCCGGCAAGCACGATGAAAGCGATAAGAACAATCCACACCGATGCAAGTGGAATGAACGCAAGAATGCCAAGCGCGGCGAGAACGCCGATGATGGCGATAACAACGGAAATGATAAAAACGATCTGGGTAGGTGCGCTAAGATTCATGTTTGGCTCCTCGCAACATGATTCGAACAGCGGCAGTCTATCAGGCGTATGATCACACACCAATCAGGGCCCGCAGCGGGTTCGCCGGGTCGGCCAGCAGTTTCAGCGCAAGCGCCAGACACACGATCACCAGCAGCGGCTTGATCAGTTTTGCGCCGATGCGCATGGCGAGACTCGCGCCGACGCGGGCGCCGAGGAACTGGGCAATGCCCATCATCAGGCCGATCTTCCAATAGACGACGCCGAAGGCGGCGAAGACGATGAAGCCGCCGATGTTGGAGGCGAAGTTGAGCAATTTGGTATGCGCTGTCGCCTTGAGCACGCCGTAGCCGGCAAGTGCCACGAAGGCCAGCATGTAGAAGGAGCCGGCGCCTGGTCCGAACAGGCCATCGTAGAAGCCAATTGCCGGCACCAGGGTCAATCCGAACACGAACGGCGACAGGCGCTCGGCGCGGTCGACGTCGTTCATGTTGGGTTTGAAAGCGAAGTAGAGCGCGATGGCGATCAGCACGATGGGCAAGGCAGCCCGCAGAATGTCACCCGGCACGATCGTTGCCAGCAAGGCGCCGATGGCGCTTCCGACAAGGGCCAAAAGCGCCGATGGCAATTGCCGGCGCAGGTCCACATGACCCTTCGACGCGTAGTGAATGGTCGCCGAGCCGGAGCCGAACATGCCTTGGAGCTTGTTGGTTCCAAGCGCCTCGACCGGCGAGAAACCGGCAAGCAGCAGTGCTGGAATGGTGATCAGTCCGCCGCCGCCGGCGATCGAGTCGACAAAGCCTGCAGCAAAGCCGGCGAAGGCGAGCATGGCAACGGTCTGGATGCTAAGGTCGATCATCTGATGTATGGAGGGGCTCGGTCGGCTGAGATGTCCGGCGTTCGACCACGACCGCCCTGTTTGCGCAAGACCGATTCCGCGCTACCTCTATGAAGAGGAATCGGAAAGGGACCATGATGTCGTTCGCATTGCTGGACCAGATACGTCAGATCTTCGACGGCGACCCGGGCGTGCGCAAGGTGGCGGACGATCCGGTTCTGTCGGCGGAACTATTGATGCTGTTTCGCATGATCCTGGCCGACGGGTCGGTCAGTGAGAGCGAGATGGTGGCCTTCCGGCGCATCTGCAAGGACGCCTTCGGAATTGCGGAAACCAGCGTCGACAGCGTCATCCAATATCTCAACGAGTTCGGCTACGAGACCAATGGCTCGCAAGCAATTGCTCTGTTCCGTGATCTCGACATCGAACGACGCAAGCAATTGGCCCGTCATATGGCTGACATCGCCAAGGCGGATTCCCAACTGGCCGAGAGCGAGGTGCGCCTGCTGCGCCGCACGCTCGACCTGCTCGATATCAACCCGGTCGATTTGGTGAAGCCGGAAGGCTAGGCATTGCCTGGGCAACGGTTCGCTGACGTCAAAGGGAGTATTCAAATGGCCTTTGCCGACAGCTATCTGGGACAATTGCGGGCGTTGATCGGAAGCCGTCTGGTGTTGATGCCGGGTGCGCGCATCGTCATCGAACTCGCCGACAGCCGCATCCTGTTGCAGAAACGGACCGATTTTGGCCTGTGGGGCCTGCCTGGCGGCAATGCCGAGGAAGGCGAGGGCCTGGAAGCGGTGGTGATCCGAGAGGTACTCGAGGAAACCGGGTTGATCGTCAGTGATGTCGAACCATTCGGGTTCGGCTGCGACCCGCACTATGAAACCTTCCAGTTTCCGAATGGCGACCGCGCTCAGTTCTTCGCGCTGATGTTCTATACGCGCTCGTTTGAAGGCGAGCCGGCGGTCGCCGATGACGAGAGCACCGCTGTCGGCTGGTTCGCGCCCGACGGCTTGCCTGAAATGCTACCCAACATGGCGCGCAGCATCGACGCCTACCTCCGATTCAAGGCCACCGGAAAATTCCAGATGGTCTAAGAGGTTTTGCTTTGTGCATGTCGTTCTCCCAAAACCGGGGCCACTTTGGGCGACATGCATTAACCCTGCTCGCGCATCCGTTTTGCAATCGCCCGGTGCAAATCAGGAGCGGCACTGACAAGCACCTTGGCCGCCTCGGACTGCGGGTGGTCGAGCACCTCGCTGGTCTTGCCGCGCTCGACTATCTTGCCGTCATGCATGACCAGCACCTCGTCCGTGATGGCGCGGGCGACGGTCAGATCGTGGGTTATGAACAGATAGGCGATGCCGAGCTTCTGGTTGAGCTCGGCGAACAGATCGAGGATCTGGGCGCGGATCGAAACGTCGAGAGCCGAGACCGGCTCGTCGGCGACGACCAGTTTCGGCCGCGTGATGATGGCCCGGGCGATCGAAAGACGCTGGCGCTGGCCGCCCGAAAACTCGTGCGGGTATTTGTCCATGTCGCGCTGGTCGAGGCCGACTTCATGCAGCGCATGCGCCACCATCTCGCGGCGCTCGGCGCGCCTCGGCTTCTTGTCCAGCACATGCAGGGGTTCGGCGACCAGTTTCTCGACTTTCTGGCGCGGGTCGAAGGATCCGTAGGGGTCTTGAAAAACGACTTGCATGTCACGACGCGCCGGCTTCAGCTCGGCTTCGCTCTTGCCGGTGATGGTTTCGCCGCGAAACCGGATGGTGCCCGAGCTTGGCCGGTCCAGCGCCAGGATCATGCGGGCGAGCGTTGACTTGCCGCAGCCGGAGCGGCCGACCAGCGCCACCGACTGACCCGGCGCCATCGACAAGGACACCTGGTCGACGGCGCGGATATCAGGCGCTCGCCTGAATAGCGAGGTGCGCCGACCGGCATAGTCGCGGGTCACGCCCTCGACCTGGAGCAAAGGTCGGCCCGTCTCGAGACCATGCGGCTTCGAGCGCGCCGGCACATGGATCGAGGCCTGCGCCAGCTGTCGCGTGTAGGGATGGAGTTGTTCGGACAGCGTGCGCGCCGTGTCACCGGTTTCCATTACCTCGCCGCGGCGCAGGATGGTGATGCGGTCCGCCATCTCGGTCACCACGGCAAGGTCGTGCGAGATCAGCAGCAGCCCCATGCGGCTCTCGGCGACGAGGTCGCGCAGGAGGTCGAGGATCTGGGCCTGCAGCACCACGTCGAGAGCCGTGGTCGGCTCGTCGGCGATCAGGAGCTTCGGCTTCAGCGCACAAGCGATGGCGATGACGACGCGCTGGCGCTGGCCGCCCGACAGTTCGTGCGGATAGCGCGACATTGGGAATTTCGCCGAGGGCAAGCCGACCCGGTCGAGCATTTTTCGCGCCCGGTCTTCGGCTTCGGCGCGGCTTGCCTTGGTATGCCAGCGAATGCCTTCGGCGACCTGTTCGCCGATGGTCTTGACCGGATTGAGCGCCGTCATCGGCTCCTGGAACACCATGCCGATGTCATCGCCGCGCAGCGCGCACATCTGGTCCTCTGTTGCTGCGAGGAGGTCGATGCCGTCGAATGTGACGCGTCCGGTAGCGCGCGCGGCATGGGGCAGAAGCTGCATCACCGTCAGCGCGGTCATCGACTTGCCCGAGCCGGATTCGCCGACCAGGCCCATCACTTCGCCGGGCGCGACGGAAAGTTCCATACCCTTGAGGATCGGCGTGTCGCCGATGGTCAGCGAAAGGTTCTTGATGTCGAGCAGGCTCATCGCTGCCGCCGCGATTTTGGATCGAGAATGTCGGCGATACCGTCGCCCAGGAGGTTCAGCCCCAGCACGGTGACGACGATCGCCATGCCCGGAAAGATCGCCATCCATGGCGCCACCACCATCCGGGTCTGCGCGTCGAACAGCATGCGGCCCCAGCTCGGCATTGGCGGCTGGGCGCCCAGGCCCAGATAGGAAAGCCCGGCCTCCGCCAAGATGCCCAGCGCGAACTGGATGGTGCCTTGCACCAGGAGCAGCGTGGCAATGTTGGGCAGCACATGTTCGATGGATATCTGCGTGCTGCTCTTGCCGGCGGCGCGCGCGGCAAGAATGAACTCGCGCGGCCAGATCGCCAGCGCGCCGGCCCGGGCGACACGGGCAAAGACCGGTATGTTGAAGATGCCGATGGCGATGATGGCGTTGACGGCGCCGGGCCCGAAAATAGCGGTGATCATGATCGCCGACAGCAGTGCCGGGAAGGCGAAGACGAGATCGTTCAGCCGCATCAGCGCCTCGTCGACGAGGCCGCCGCGTGCCGCGGCAAAGGCGCCGAGCGGCACGCCGACCCCCATGCCGATGCCCACAGCGACCAGCGCCACGGCAATCGAATTGCGTGCGCCGACCATGACCATCGACAGGATGTCGCGACCGAAATGGTCGGTGCCGAACCAGTGCGCCAGCGAGGGTGCTTGCGTCTTGTCTGAGATCAACAGTTTCGTGACGTCGTAGGGCGTCCAGGCATAGGAGACGACTGCCATTGCCAGGATCAGCACGGTGATGACGAAACCGGCAACGAAGGCGGTGTTCCTGAATGCCTTGGCCAGGATGGTGCCGAAGGTCTCTTCGGGAATGTCGATGTGCAGCGTCATTGCCGGGTTCTCAGGCGCGGATCGACGACCGCATAGGAAAGGTCGACGAGAAGGTTGACGGCGATGACGGCGGCGACCAGCAGCATGACGACGCTTTCGACGACGATCGGGTCGCGCTGGGTGATTGCCTGGAACACCAGCCGGCCGAGGCCGGGCAGGTAAAAGACATTCTCGATGATGATGGTACCGGCGAGCAGGAAGGCGAATTGCAGGCCCAGGATGGTCAGCACCGGGATCATCGCGTTGCGCAGCGCGTGCCGCCACAGGACGGCGCGATAGGGCAAGCCCTTGGCGCGGGCGGTGCGGATATAATCCTCGTTCAACACCTCGATCAGCGCCGAGCGGGTGACGCGCGCCAGGATCGCGGCTTGCGGCAAGGCAAGTGCAACCGCCGGCAGCAGTAGTGATTTCAGCGCCAGCCAGATGCCGGCACTCCAGCCGGGAAAGCCGCCGGCCGGAACCAGCCGCAGCCAGACGGCGAACACATAGATCAGCATCAGGGCGAACCAGAAATTGGGCACGGCGACGCCAAGCTGTGCGGCGCCCATGGAAATCGTGTCACCGACGCGCCCATGCCGGCTGGCCGAAAACAGGCCAACGGGAATGGCGATCATGGTGGAGAGCGCAAGCGCAATCAGCGCCAGCGGCAGCGAGACGGCAAGCCGCTCGCGCACCAGGTCGATGACCGGCACCGAATAGGTATAGGAGCGGCCGAAATCGAGACTGAGCAGGCCGCCGGCCCAGTGAAGATAGCGCAGGGCCACTGGTGCGTTGAGGCCCATCTGGTTGCGCAGCAGTTCGACCTGGTCGGCGCTGGCGTTCAAGCCCAGCATCAGCCGTGCCGGATCGCCGGGCAGGACCTCCAGCACGGCGAATACCACCATGGAAGCCAGGATCAGAGTGGCGATGGCGATGGTGAGGCGTTTTAGGAGATAGGCGGTCATGGAAGGTCGGCGACCGCTGTTTTGCCGGGGGCAGGCAAGAGGTGACGATAGCGTTCTACGGCGCCCCCCTCTGTCCTGCCGGACATCTCCCCCTCAAGGGGGGAGATTGGAAGTTTCAGCGCCGGTGGCACAAATACAGCGTTGATGATTGGCGAAAGCAGCAGCGAGAGCGCAATCTCCCCCCTAGAGGGGGAGATGCCCGGCAGGGCAGAGGGGGGCGCGAAGGAACGCAAGGGTCGCCTTTTGGCCAGCAACCTCACTCGCTCCACTTCACCTTGGTCAAATCATTGGCCTGGATGGGTGCGTTTTCCCACAGGCCTTGCAGCTTGGCGTCCCAGACGCCGACCTTGGGCAGTTCGAAGAGGAAGCCGACCACGGCATCGTCGGACAGGATCTTCTGTGCCTGCCCGAGCAATTCCTTGCGCTTGGCCTCGTCGGAGGTGACGCCGAGATCGGCGATCACCTTGTCGAAGGCCGGATTGTCGTAGTTGAAATAATAATCCTTGCGCGAATAGATATCGATGTCGTTGGGTTCGGTGTGGGAGACGATGGTCAGGTCGTAGTCCTTCTTGGTGAACACCTGATCCAGCCACTGTGCCCATTCGACCGGGATGATCTCCAGATCGATGCCGACGTCGCGAAGCTGGGAGGCGATGATCTCGCCGCCGAGCCTGGCATAGGCGGGCGGCGGCAATTTCAGCGTCGCCTTGAAGCCGTTCTCCAGCCCCGCTTCCTTCAGCAATTCCTTTGCCTTGGCGATATCATGCGGATAGCGGCCGGTGAGGTCGACATAGTCCTTGTTGGCAGGCGACATGTGCGAGCCGATCGGCACGCCGAGGCCGGCCGAGGCGCCGTCGATGATCGCCTTGCGGTCGAGCGCATAGGAGATCGCCTGTCTCACCTGCAATTTGTCGAAGGGAGACTTCTTGTTGTTGATCGACAGGATGGTTTCGCCTTCGGTCGCGCCGATCACCACCTTGAAGCGCGGGTCGTCCTTGACCTGCGCGACGCTGTCGGGATCAAAGAAGGGAAAGGCCTGGATATCGCCGGAGAGCAGCGCCGGCACGGCGGCCGCGGCATCCGGAACGATGCGGAACTCAGCCTTGTCGAGAGACGCCGGCGTGCCCCAGTAATTGTCCGATTTGACCAGGGTGATCGAGGATCCCTTGGCCCAGCTCTGGAATTTGAACGGGCCGGTGCCAATCGGCTTCTCCTTGTTGGTGTCGGCCGTCTCAGGCGCCACGATCACCGCGTCGCCCCAGCCCATATTGTAGAGGAAGGAGCCTTGCGGGTTCTTGAGCGTTACCTTGACCGTTGCGGGGTCGACGATTTCGACGGTGTCGATGGCCGCGAACAGGCCCTTTTGCGCATTGACCGAATTGTCGGCGCGGGCACGGTCGAGCGAGAATTTCACGTCACTAGCATCGAAATCGGTGCCGTCGTGGAATTTCACCCCGGTGTGCAGCTTGAATGTGTAGACCTTGCCGTCATCGGAAATGGTCCAGCTTTCGGCCAGATCCGGCAGCACTTCGCCATTCGGCCCGATGCGGGTCAGGCCCTCGAATACGTTGGCGTAGAGAACCTCATCGATTGCCGCGGCAGCACCTGCGGTCGGATCGAGATGTGGGGGTTCGAGCGCGATGCCGATGACCAGGTCGGTTCGCGCGGCAAACGCGGAAGTGCTGGCGGCCAGTGACAGCACTGCGGCGGCCAGGATGGTTCTCCACAATTTCATCGTGCAACTCCCCATGCGTTTCAGACAGGTGCTCAAACCCGGGCGATAGAAGCGTGATTTCGCCGCGGAGTAAATTGCGTTTCGTTCTGCCCGTTGGCATCGTCAGGAATGTTTTTGTCCTGGCGGCCCTATCGGCAGGTCGAAGCTTGTCGCGATACGCGCGTTATCCCGCGGCTGTGCCGCGCAGCAGCACGTTGAGCCCGATCGCCATCACCTTGGCCGCTTCCACCATGTCCGATATCCCGACCCATTCGTCCGGCCGGTGGGCGAGGTCGAGAATGCCTGGACCATAGGCGATGCAATCGTAGATGTGGCCGATGCGGGCAATGTGCTTCTGGTCGTAGGTGCCTGGCGAGATGACGTAGTCGGGTTCGCGGTCGAACACCGCCATTATGCCTTGCGCCACCGCCTTGACCACCGTCGCGTCGCGCTCCGTCATCAGCGGCAGCACTTCCATCAGGTCGCGGATTTCATAGTCGAATTTTTTCCGCTCGCGTTTCAGGCGGTCGAGAATGCCGGTCACTTCAGCTTTGACGGTATCGAGATCTTCCTCGAGCAGGAAGCGACGATCGATGGTCAGGCGGCAGGAATCGGGTACGTTGGGCGACGGCAGGCCTGGCCGGAAATCCTCGGTCTGGCCGCCATGGATCGAATTGATGTTCATGGTCGAGCGTTTTGCTCCTTCGGGCACGACCGGCATGCGCGTCATCTTGCGGTCGAGTGCGGGGAACAATTCGTCCTCGAATGCCCTTAGCACGGCGCCCATGTGACGCACCGCATTGTCGCCGAGGAACGGCATTGAGCCATGCGCGATCTCGCCCTTGGTCTCGATCTCCGCCCACCAGACTCCACGATGACCGAGACAGATGCGATCCTTGTTCAGCGGCTCGGGAATGATGACGTGGTCGACCCTGGGTTTCGAGAAATAGCCGAGGCTGGCCAGATGGGCCACGCCGCCGAAGCCACCGGACTCCTCGTCGACCGTGCCGGAGATTTCGATAGCGCCGGGAAAGTCGGGGAAGACTTCCAGGAAGGCCTCGGCGGCGATGATCGAAGCGGCCAGGCCGCCCTTCATATCGCAGGCGCCGCGACCATAGACCTTGCCGTCCCTGACGACACCGGCAAAGGGATCGACCGTCCAGCCGTCGCCGGCTTCGACCACATCGATGTGCGAGTTGAAGTGGACGCAGGCACCGGGCGACCTTCCGTCGAAACGGGCAACGACATTGACGCGCGGGTAGCGGTCGGTGTCGCCGGGCGTGCCTTCGGCGCGAATGAATTCGGTCTCGAAACCGCTCTTCTTCAGCCGCGCGCCGAGATATTCGGCGCATGGCTGGTAGGCATCGCCGGGCGGGTTGATGGTGGGAAAACGGATCAGATCGGCGGTCAGCGCGACGACATCGTCGCGCCTGATATCGATTGCCTGGAGGAGTCGCTCGTTCATGCGCAGAGTTGAGCAACGATCGTCTTGATTTTGCAAGCCCACCGGTGACCAAGCCCGAGCGGCGTGTCGTTGCGGCAACTATTGCGGGAAATCGTTCAAATTGGCTGCTTTGGATTGGCGAATTGGTCAAGGAGTGTGTGTTACCCGGTTCACCTGCCATTAAAAAGGTGAAAACAACGTGATGGCAGGCAAGTAAGGGGCAATCAAAGGGGTTTGATCGCATGAAAAAGACAGTTCTCATGGCGGCCATTTTTGTCGCGATGCTGTTCGGTGCTTCGGGGCAGGGCTGGGCAGCCAGCCTCGTTGCAAACATAGACGTGTCGTCGCAGACGATGACGGTCAGATATGGCCTGTCGGTTTACCGGTGGAGCGTGTCCACCGCGCGTCCCGGTTATTTCACGCCGCGCGGCAGCTATAAGCCGCAGCGTACGGCACGGATGTGGTATTCGCGCAAATACCATATGTCGCCGATGCCATACTCCGTCTTCTTCCATGGCGGCTATGCCATCCACGGGACCGGTGCCGTCAGGCAACTCGGTCGGCCGGCGTCGCACGGCTGCGTGCGGCTGCACACGGCCAATGCCGCAACCTTTTATTCGATGGTGCGGGAAGTGGGTTTCGGCAACACGCGGATTGTCGTCACCAACTGAAGCGATTCAGGTTCGCTGAGGTGGGCATAATCTGCTGGTGTAGGACTAACCTCCTCGCCAGCGGCTCGGCTTAAGCGTTTGCGGCCGGATCAGGCTTCGGCCGGCGCTTTCGCCGACCGCCGCCGATCTCCCACCTTTTGTGGAACCACATCCATTGGCCGGGATCTTCGCGTACCCAGCGTTCGACCACGTCGTTGAGATACTGGGTGGTGGAGCGGACATCGACGCTTCCGTCAGCGGTGCGCGGCAATGTCAACTTGTCCTCGATCTCGAGCCGGAAGCGGTTGCCTGGCAGCCTGACGCAGCGCGCCGGATAGACGTCGCAGTCGTAGTGACGGGCAAGAGTGGCTAGCACCCGATTGCTTTGGCAGGGGCGGCCGAAGAATGTCGTATCCAGGCCGTTGGAGAATTTCTGATCGACAAGGATGCCGATGTTGCCGCCATTCTCCAGGACCCCTGCCAGCGCGAACGAGGCGCCGGCCATCGACGGCAGCAATGAGCCCATGGTCGAGCGACGCGTTGAGAGGATGTAGTCGGCGAGATAGGGATTGTTGGGCGGCCGAAACAGCGCCGTGATGTTCATGCCGAAGGTCGCCGCCGCCACCGGCAGCAACTCGAAATTGCCGAGATGGCCGGTGAAGACGATATGCGGCTTCCGTTCACCTGCGATCTCGACGAAATGCTCTGTTCCCTTGACCTCGACGCGGCCGGGCTTGCTGGCGGCAGGATCGTAATCGAACAGGGCGTCGAGAAAGATGTATTCGGCGGCAAGACGAGCCATGTTGCCCCACATGTCGGAGGCGATCGCCTGGATTTCGGCTTCGCCCTTTTCCGGATAGGCCTTGCGCAGATTGTCGACGGCGACCTGATGGCGTCCCACCCAGGGGCCGACGCGGCGTGCGACGCGGTCGGCGAAATTCAGCGCACTATCGGCCGGCAGCAGACGCAGGATCGAGATGATCGTCATCGCCGCGCGCGCAACCAGCCAGTAGTTGAGCTGGCGCAACTGCCTGCCATAGCGAAATTTGAGGTCCCGGCGAAACTTCTTGAACACAGAGGTCAAGGCTCTAGCCGACGCGCAGGATGATCTTACCGAACACGTCGCGGCCTTCCATGCGCTTCAGGGCGGCATCGATACCGTCGAAGTCGACCTCGGTGTCGATGACCGGTGCGACCTGTCCTGCCGCCATCTTCTGCATGGCGTTGGCCATGTTCTCCATGCGACAACCGAAGGAGCCGAGCAGTTTCAGTTGCTGCTGGAACAGCTGCATCAGGTTGATCTGCGTCGACACGCCGGAGGTCGAACCGCAGGTCACAAGGCGGCCGCCACGCTTCAGGCACAGCATCGAGGCGGCAAAAGTATCGGCGCCGACATGCTCGAAGACGACATCAACGCCCTTCTTCTTGGTCAGCTTGCGCACGACACCCTCGAAACGGTCGTCACGGTAGTTGATGACATGGTCTGCGCCGAGCGCCTTGGCCTTGTCGATCTTGTCGTTCGAACCGACCGTGGTGATAACAATGCAGCCCATCCGCTTCGCCAACTGGATAGCCGCCGAGCCGATGCCGGATCCGCCGGCATGGATGAGAATGGTCTCGCCGGGTTGCAGCCTGGCATTGTCGAACAGCATGTGCTCGACAGTACCGAAGGTGACGGGCGCCACCGCGGCACCGACGTCGGTCACGCCGGGTGGCGCAGGAACCAGCAGGCGAGCCGGCAGGTTGATTTTCTCCTGCGCGAAGCCGTCGAGATGGAAACCGTGAACACCCGAAACATGCTCGCAAAGATTGTCTCGGCCTTCGCGGCAGGCTCGGCAAAGCCCGCAGGTGCGGGCACCATAGATCGACACCAATTGTCCGGGCAGCAGGCTGGAAACACCGGGGCCGACCGCTTCGACCTCGCCCGAAGCTTCCGCGCCGACGACCAGGGGAAGCTTGCGCTTGGCGAACGCCATGCCGCGCCAGCCCCAGACGTCGATGTGGTTCAGCGCCACCGCCTTGATGCGCAGCGTGACTTCGCCGAGTGCCGGCGGTGGGGGAGGCGGCAGGTCCACCGTTTCAAGACGGCGGTCCTCGATAAGTTGCAATGCGCGCATGGGGCCTGTCGGTCAGTCTGGCTGAAAAAGGTCGCTTAGACCGGTTCCCGCGCCATGACAAGGCAAGTGTTCTGGCCGCCGAAGCCGAAGGAGTTCGACAGAACCGTGCGAACCTCGGCATTGCGCTTCTTGTTCGGCACCACGTCGAGCACGATCGCGGGGTCCGGATTGTCGTAGTTGATGGTCGGCGGAATGACGCTTTCGCGCATCGTCATCAGCGAGAACGCCGCCTCGACTGCGCCCGCCGCCGACAATGTGTGGCCGATCATCGACTTGTTCGACGAGACCGGCATCGAGCCGATCCGCTCGCCGAACACCGTCGACAGCGCCAGATGTTCCATCTTGTCGTTTTCCGGTGTCGACGTGCCATGGGCATTGACATAGTCGATCTCGGCTTCCCTCAGGCCGGCGTCGGCGAGAGCAGTGCGAACCGCGGCGATGGCCGGCGAAGCGTCGGGCTTCGAACGGGTGCGGTGGAAGTCGTCGGCCTTCTCGCCGCAACCGCCCAGGATACCGAGGATGGTCGCGCCGCGAGACAATGCCGCTTCGAGCGATTCCAACACGAGCGCCCCGGATCCCTCGGCCAGCACGAAGCCGTCGCGGTCCTTGGAGAAAGGCTTCGATGCCTTTTCGGGAATGTCGTTGTGCGTGGAGAGCGCCGAAAGCAATGAGAATCGGATCAGTGCCTCGGCGGTGGCAGAGCCATCGGCGCCGATCGACAGCGCGCGTTCGCATTCGCCGCGTCTAATCGCCTCGACACCGAGCTGAATCGCGGTGGCACCCGAAGCGCAAGCCGTCGACAGGGTGATCGGCAGGCCGCGTGTGCCGAGGCGTTCGGCAAGGCGGTCGGCAATCGAACCGAACTGAGTCGTCTCGAAGATATCCAGCTCTTTCAAGCTGCGCGCCACCCGAAGCAGTTTTTCGGCGGCGGTGTCATCTTTGTCCTTGCCGGAATTGTAGAGCGAGAAGCGCTCGGCCCAATCGAGTTCGACCGGTGGCGAGGCGAGGAAGAGCGGTCCGCCGAAATCGCTGGAATCAAGACCGGCTTCGGCCACCGCTTCAAGGCCCGCAAGCTCGGCCAACTCGTATGTGAGGGGGCTGGCGCCCTGCGAACTCGACGGCAGGAAATCGACCATGCCGGAGATGCGGGTGTTCAGTTGATCGATCGGAAAGCGCGTGATCGGGTGGATGCCTGACTTTCCCGAGGTCAACGCCGCCCAATTGTCTGTCTTGCCGACACCAAGCGAGGTCACCACGCCGATGCCGGTGACGGCGACAATCGGCCTGCCCATGTGATCGTTCAGATTGGCCATCCGGGAGTTCTCGACTTCTTATCGTTGCAGCATGGATTGCGGAGCGCCGTCTCAGGCGGTGTTGACCAGCGCCATGCCCTCGAATTGGTGATAGCCGACCGCCGTTGCAAGGACAGTTGCGGGAACGCCTTCGAACGGCTTCTCGGCTGCGGCATCAAAAACAGGATAGGCGGCCCTGCGGTGGACAGCGAGAGCCGCCAGCGCTACGGCGAAGGGAAACTGTGCTTCCTTCATGTGTCCGGTCAGCGTCGAGAAACCGCGCGCTGATATCGCCGGATTGGCATCGAGTGCTGCTTTCTCGGCTGATGTCGCGGCATGGGCGCCCGATGCGCCCGACAGGGCCAGCAATTTGCCGTTCGGCAATACAGCCTGCTTGAGCAGCGCGGCGATCGCCATATCGAGTTCTCCTCGCTGCCGCCTGGCGCGGCCGGAGACCACCGGCCCGAGCTCGGCATAGATTTTGCGCCCACGGCTTATCGCGTGTTCGCGCTGCTCCAGCACCAGGAAAGCGCCGCCAGACCCGGTCACGACGCCGCCGCCCTCGCCACCCTGTCTTTGCCAGACGGGTTTCCACGGGCCGCGATGCAAATAGCCGGCAAGCTCATAGCCCAGCAGCATGTCGGAATGTTCGGTCTGGAAGGCGCCGCCGACCAGGATGTGCGTCGACTGGCCGGAACGGATGCGTGCGGCGGCGGTCTCGACGGCGGCGACGCCGGCACCTTCCTCACCCATGAAAGTTCTGGACGATCCCGTCACCTTGTGGACGATGGAGATGTTGCCGGCGAGCAGGTTGGAGAGTTGGGCCAGGAACAAAGTAGGCCGCAATTCGGTGGTCAGCTTCTCGTTGAGCAGCACGTCGCGGTCGTTGCGGCTTTCCGAAGCGGCGAGAATGGCAGCATCGACCGCCTCGTCGCGCTCGCCGCCACCGGCGGCGACGACCATGTCCATGGTTGTGCAGAGTTCGTCATTGCCCTTGATGCCGGCGTCGTCCAGTGCAAGTCCCGCGGCATAGGTGCCAAGCCTCTGCCAGGTTTCCATCTGGCGCTGGTCGCCACGCTTGGCGATCTGCAGGTTCCAGTCAATCTCCGGCAAAGGATGGATAGTGTAGGGCGAAAAGCGCGCGGTTTCGAGCACCGGTTCCAGGCCCGGCTGCGCGAGCTTCTGCCAATGGGCGTCCGGACCTTCCCCCAAGGAGGAGACCAGGCCGATACCAGTGATGATGACGTCGCGGGGGCTGCTCATGGGCGGCTTTGTGGGTCAGGCGGCAGAGCGCGTCAAGGTCGCGCGCTCAACTGACGTCAGGCGGTTTTGGCGGCGACCAGTGCGTCGATCTTGGCGCACAAGTTCTTCATGACGAAGTAATCGTCGGTCGAAGCCTTGCCGTCATTGACCTCCTGGGTCCACTTTTCAAGCGGCACCTTGATGCCGAATTCCTTGTCGATGGCGAAGACGATATCGAGGAAATCGAGGCTGTCGATGCCGAGATCGTCGATCGTGTGGCTCTCCGGGGTGATGGTGTCGAGATCGATCTCGCTGGTGTCGGCAATGATCTTGGCGACTTTGTCGAACGTGCTGGACAAGGGCTTTTCCTTCGGTTGCGGGCGGAATCTGTCCGCATCTGGTTTCGGCGCTGTCTAATCGGTTTTTCCCTGCAGGAAAAGGCCTCATACGCCGGGCGCAGATGGGAACCCGCTCTGCAAAGGCAAGAAGGGGGGCCCGCGGAACGCGCGCCCGTGCCCTGAAAGTAGGTAGTGCGAGTGTGGTTGGGCTATTAAAAAAAGATCCAGACAAACCGAATGAGAGTGTTTTAGTCGGGGTGGGGGGGATAATAT